>NZ_JACYHC010000218.1:0-7887 GCF_017152085.1 Staphylococcus sp. EG-SA-2 | reverse complement strand
AAATATGCCGACTAGATAGCCTAATATCGTTGCAATAATTGCTACTGGGAACCACTCTAAAGAATACGCTCTTAGAGGCAATGATTCTATAAAGTTAATTTTCAGCCAACCTAACTTACTAATAACACTGAAAATCGACAATATAAATACGATAATAACTGGAATTTGTTGTGAAATGCGTTTTGTCGGTATGAATTTGGCAATTAAAATTAATAATACAACAGTTATTGCTACTGGGTATACAATGCTTAATACCGGAATTGACATTGAGATAACAGCATTTAAACCTTGGTTAGCAATAATAAAACTCATTAAAATGAAAACTAATACAAATGCTTTGTATGATACTTTAGGTACGATTCTATGGAAATATTCAGAAACTGCAACAATAAGCCCGCATGCTGTAGTTAGACATGCCAGCGCCACAATGATGCCCAATAAATATTTTCCGAATGAACCAAATCCTGTTGAAGCCATTGTCGTTAATAAATATGTCCCAATGTTTCGATCTTTGGATTTCAATTGATCTAACGTCATGTCACTTACTGGCATATGATTACCAATATAACCTAATGAAATATATATGAAAATTAAAGCTACGGCTGCAATTAAACCAGCAGTCAAAGTTTGTTTGAATATTTGATTTGTTTTAGTAATGCCTGTTAGTTTTACTGCATTAACAACAATCATTGAAAAAGCAATTGCTGCAATGGCATCCATTGTTAAATAGCCTTGTGTAAAGCCTTCAGCAAAACTTGAAAAATTAGAATGATATAGTGCTTCATTGCCCTTTCCAGCACTATTACCGCTAAAGTCTAAGTATCCTTTAATAATCATCGCTAAAATAGTAATCAATAATAATGGTGTTAATAATGAACCAATACGATCGATTAACTTAGATGGATTTAAACAAATATACAAAACGACTATGAAGTAGATAATCGTAAATATAAATAAAGCGATACTACTATTGCTATGTATAATTGGTGTAATTGTCATTTCAAAAGATGTAGATGCAGTTCTAGGTATTGCGAAAAGTGGTCCTATAGTCAAATAAATGATGATTAAGAACAATATTGAAAATTTAGGTGAAATTTTATTTAATGCGCCAATATATCCTTCTTTATCAAGTGCACCTACAATCACACCTAATAATGGTAAACCAATCCCAGTTAGAACAAACGCTAAAATGGCGGGCCAGAAAAATTGACCACTATCCAATCCGAGATTAGGAGGAAAAATTAGATTGCCTGCGCCAAAAAACATAGCGAAGAGCGTAAACCCAATGACCCATGTATTTTTATTCATAGAGTTACTCCTTTTTTTAAAACACGAAATAATTTACAAGTAAATATTTTAGCACAAAAAATAATAAAGAGTCTATATGAAATATGTTGTACATAGCAGAAACAAAACACATGTGTTGTTTAAATCAAATTATGCCAGAAAATAAAATTCTTCAAATTCACTTTTTAAATAGTAACTGATGACTTTTATTCACAATTTCATATAAACTCATATTTTAAACTTATTTATAAAGATTTAAGTAGTAATTTTTTTAATAATGGAGAGAGATGTCCAGGTAAATGCGCAACACCTTCAACGAAAATAGCATATTGACCATAAATATTATGAATTGTTTGTTCAACATCTTCAGTTATTGGATCTTGACTCAAAAATACATTAAATACTTCAATACCAAATTTACGTGACATTTCTACAGCTTCATACGTATCAATAATACCATCTTGACTATAATTAAATGCAGACGGTTCGCCGTCTGAAAATACGATTAAAAATCGTTGATGTTGATTTCGACGCATTAATCGTTCACTTGCAACTCTAATAGCAACACCATCACGATTATCATCTTGAGGTTCAAGTGCCATAATACGTGGGCCATCTTTTTCAAAGGTTGAGTAATCATAGTTAATAATTTCATTAATGATATTTGGTTGTGCATGATCGTCTGAATCAAAGGCATCCTCACTGAATGATAAAATTTCATGTTTAATGTTCAATGCTTTTAACGTCTCGTGGAATAACACTACACCTTTCTTCGTTTCAGCCATTTTATCATGCATACTTGCTGACGCATCAATTAACAATGTAAACGTCGCATCAAATGATTTACTTAAATCTTGTTTTTTGTAAAACAATTTATATTGATCGTCGATAAACCAATTAATTAAATCCTTTTGTAATCGCCCTTTTGTTAAATTAAAACGTGCATCTCGTTGTTCTCGTTCAATCGTTTTCTTTATAATTTGAATTAAGTCTTTGATTTCATATTGTACGTCTTGTTTCGATTCTTGATATTCTAAAACATATTGTGGCTCAATTTCAGGAATTTGCCATTTTATTTCTACATTTTTGTTCACACCATCAAGTTGAAATGCTTGGCTTTGACCAACAGCATCGCCTTCTTCACGATTTAGCGTATCGTTTGATCCTTTGCCCTTTTTGGTCATCATATCAGTCATATCATCTGTAGCATCGCCTTCACGTGCTTCATCATTACCTAATGTTTCACTATTTTGTCCTTCGTGAAGCTCCATTTCTAAATAGGCGCCACCTTTTGACTCACTATCTGCAGATTTAGAGTCAGCTTTTTCACTTTCGTTATCATCATCTTCTGAAGTATCATCTTGCCCATCGACTTGACTTGCATCAGTTCTCTTTAAATCATCAAACTCTGGACTAGCTAATGTATTATATAGTGTTTTAGGTAAGTAATAATATTCGTTTAGCATATCTTCTTTTAAAATATCATCTACTTGATACATAATTCTTTGAGCCAGATACATATTATCTTCAGAATTTTGATTTTGGAAAAAATTAGGTAAATATAAGAACATATTTACTAAAATATCATCTAAATCTGAATGTATAGATGGTATATCAAAGAAATCTTGACTTAAAAATGCATGTTCTAAATACAAAAATAATAAATCTGTATATTGTGTTTTAGTACGATACACTTTAATTTGAGATTCCGTATATGATACCCGTGTATCTAAGCGAAGATCAATTAATTTAGCAGTACTTGGGCGCTCAACTTTAATAGAATTTAATACGCGCATATCTTCTAATAATTTAAAAAGTTGTTGATAAAATTTAGGGTGTTTAAAAGTTTTATCTTGTACTACTTCATTTACAATTTGTACATCCATCATATGATAACCGTAAGCAGCTAACATAACATCTGTTTTTAAACCAGCCATTTCGATATGGCTTGGTCGATGTGACCAAAACCAACTCGTAATCAAAACATTTTGAACAGGATTATAGTAAGGGAATTTTTGGATTTTAACTTGTGTTTGTTCATTTTTTAATAAGAGTCGAGCTAAGTCTTGCAACATCATTACTTGCTTGGCATCTAACTGTTCGTCGTTAAATTTTATGAAACGATCACTCATGTTTTATCCCTCTTTAAAAGTTTAGTTCTACAGCATTATATATTGCTTGTTGTTCACGTTCATCTTCCAATTTATCAATAATTGTACGTTTAATTGCACGTTCAACTGGCATTACAGTGATTAAATCACACAAGTCTAATAATGCACGGATACTAGCGGCTTCTTCAGAAATTTGTCCCTGCTTAGACATAGTACGTAAATCTTCGTTAAACTTAATAATTTGTTCGATTTGTTTATCATCTTGTAATAAACTTTGCTCTTTAATCACATTTTTTAAAATGTCCCCGTCAATATAATCAACGTGAATAACAACAAAGCGATTTTTTAGTGCTTCATTCATTGGCAAAGTACCAACATAACCTTCATTTATCGCTGCTATAACGTTAAATCCTGGTACAGCTTTGATTACTTCACCAGTGTATGGATTCGTAATTTGACGACGATAATCTAATACACCATTTAATACAGGCAATGTTTCAGGTTTAGCCATATTTATTTCATCAATATATAAAATATGCCCCTCTTTCATAGCTTTAATAACTGGACCATCTACAAAGACAATTTCTTGTTGACCTTCCGCATTTGTTTTAATTGTTTTAAAGCCTAATAAGCTTTCTGTATCTAAATCAACAGAACAATTGACTTGATGCATGGGTGTATCAACAACTTCACTTAATGTTTCTGCCAACTTTGTTTTCCCTGAACCTGTTGGACCTTTAAGTAAAATATTTTTATTTAAATCAAATAATGCCTTCGCATCATTGAAAACTGTTGAATCTGAATTCTTATAATGTTTTAGTGCCATTTTAAAACGTTCTCCTTTAAATAAATTAAAAAACTAAGACATGGAATAAGTTCTTCAAATGCCTTAGTTTACTATTCTATTCTGATATAAAACGCAATACTTAGTATGCGAATTGTTTATATTTTACCAAATTTACTAATTGAAAATCTCATATTAGGCTTCATTTCAATAATTATGCGTTTAAACTTCTTTGAAATATGTTTTATAGTAACCGCCAACTAATCCAGAATTATCTATTATTTGATAATATTCTTCAGTTTCGTTGATAACATCATATTGTTTGCCAACCGTTAACATGTCAGAAACTGTAAATTTCTTTGCATCTGTATTAATGACTTCTACTTTCTTGATTGGTGTACGTTCTTTCCAAGTTTCATGTAACATAAATTTTGTCCTCGCTATCGTAAAAAAATTATTTTTGTAAAGTGAATATAAACGATAATCCACTGTTTTCAGTAATTCTAATTGATTCAATATCATCTTGCTCAAGCGTTTGATATGGTATTTCCACTTCATCTAAGCGCGATTTCGCTTGATTAAAGAAATCTGCATCTTTCGTTTCAAACTCAACTTGATCGACTGCGCCATATTCCGGCATTGTCATTTCGGTTTCTACAGGCATTAAATGTATTTCGCCACCTAGACCACCCGTTCCAACTTTGAATACTTGGACATGATAGTCAGCATTGTCGAAGGGTTGGTATTCTGCAAATACTTCAAGTCCGAATATATTTGTTAAAATTTGACCTGTAATATCTACATGATTCACTTTAAGAATCACTGGTCCTAAACCTTGCACTTGATGTAACGGATTGACCGCACTCTCAAAAGAAGGCATACCTAAACCAACGCCATAATTATTCTCGTTTGAATATATTGAGAAAATATGACCATTGTTATCTTCGAGACTGAAATATTTATTGCCATTTAATTCTTTAACTGTTGTAAATGGAATATCCTTATTCGATAATATTTCCGCATACTCCTCTAAACCTGAGTCAGTTGGTGTACGTAATCCAATACCCACAAAGTGAGATTCTTCTAATTGCTCACTTGGAACTTGTATAAATTGAAGTCTTGTTCCCGGGCTTATATCTGCATCGCCGAAACGAATTGAGTTTTCAAGAAGTTCTTCATAATTTAATCCTAATATGTCAACCATGAAATGTTTTGTCTGTTCTATATTTGTTGTACCTAATGTTATACTTCTAAGTCCACACATTATAGCCACCTCTATCTTTATCTTTACTATTATATTATAACTTATTTTAATCATAAATTATAGAATATCGGTCAGTTGATTTTGATTATAGATTAATATGTGAAAAATGTATTTCTTTAAAAGAACTATTTCATTTAAATAGGTAACATAATATTGTTATGGTTGCTATTGAGTATGTCATTAATGAGTATCTGTATATAGCAATTGAATATTTCGTTTTATGTAGTACATAAAAAACATATACATGTCGTATCCATAAAGTGAATTTACATCTTGTTCAGATGATTTTAAATTAACTAAAGGCGCTTATAGAATTCATAAATTTCATCGCTTGTTATTATCTAAAATGATTTCATTAGCATATTGAAACACGCCATTCCACCTATATTTCTATTGTGAGTCTATTTCAATAAAAATGATATATTTTTTAAGTTGTCAAAATTAAACTCACATTTTAATACGAAGCATTATAAAAATAAAGTACAGCAGTAAGATATTTCGACTAGAAAATAATCTTACTGCTGTTTGTTATTGATTTGATTACGTTTTTAGGAATAGTAAACTATTTTGTGTTGTGGATTAAGATTCTAATAATAAGTCTTCTGGGTTTTCAATTAATTCTTTAATTGTTTTTAAGAATCCAACTGCTTCTTTACCGTCAATAATTCTATGATCATAGCTTAATGCAATATACATCATTGGACGATTTTCGATTGTATCTTGATCAATCGCAATTGGTCTTGTAATAATTGAATGCATGCCTAAGATTGCAGCTTGATTACCATTGATAATTGGCGTACTCATCATTGATCCAAAAATACCGCCATTTGTAATCGTAAATGAACCATTAACCATATCATCTAAGCCAAGTTTTTTCTCTCGTGCTTTAACTGCTAAATTAGCAATTTCTGCTTCGATTTCTGCAAAATTCTTTTTATCACAATCTCTTACAAATGGTACTAATAATCCATCATCTGTAGAAACAGCTACACCAATATCATAATATTGTTTCGTAATCATGTCGTCGCCGTCGATTTCTGCATTAACTTCTGGATACTTTTTCAAAGCTGCTACAGAAGCTTTAGTAAAGAATGACATAAATCCTAATTTAGTACCATCATGATCTTTCATAAATTGTTCTTTCTTACGTTTACGCAATTCCATAACATTTGTCATGTCAACTTCGTTAAATGTTGTTAACATAGCTGTATTATTAGATACCTCTAATAATTTTTTGGCAGCTGTTTTCTTTCTACGTGACATTTTTTCACGAATCACTGGTTTTGTAGGATATTGATTGTATTTTTTCTCTTCTTTTGCAGATGCTTGTTGTGTTGTTTGTGTTGATGCCGGTGCCTGTTGTTTCTTATCAATATCTTCTTTACGAACCACATCATTTGTTTTCGGACTTACTTCAGCAAGATTCACACCATTTTCACGAGCATATCGACGCGCAGAAGGCGTAGCATTAATACGTTGCTGATTGTCATCATTTGCTTGATTGACTTCAGCTTTATCTACCGAATTATTTGTTGTTTCTTCTTTTTTATTATTTGTTTCTTCATTTTGTTGTGGAGTATTGTCGTTACTATTTTCTTTAGAAGCATTGCCACTACCTTCGCCGATGATAGCAATTGCTTGTCCAACTTCTACAGTGTCGCCTTCACTTGCAAGTTGTTCAGATAATACACCTGCTTCTTCAGATACAACTTCGACATTAACTTTATCAGTTTCTAATTCAAGAATAGCTTCACCTTTTTCTACGCTATCCCCTACGTTTTTCAACCATTCTGCAATGGTACCTTCTGTAATAGATTCTGCTAATTCTGGAACTTTAACCTCTGGCATGACTTATTTCCCCCTAGTTATTTTTTAATGCATTTTCTATAATTTTATTTTGAACAAGTTTATGAATTTCTCCATCGCCTTCAGCTGGAGCAGCCCTTTGAATTCTGCCATGATAACTTAAATCATATTTATCTGCAACTAGCACTTTAACATATGGATAGACATATAACCATGCACCTTGATTTTTAGGTTCTTCTTGTACCCATGACACTTCTTCAAGGTTTGGCAATTGTGCTAGTAATGCTTCAATCTCTTCCTCTGGGAATGGATACAATCTTTCAATCGCAACGAGTAACACGGATTCGTCTGGATTTTTAGCTAATGCTTCTTTTAAATCAATGAACATTTTACCAGTTGCTAAAATAACTTTTGTAACCTTATCCGCTTGATATGATTCTGTCAAAATTGGCTCAAATCCACCAGAAGTAAACTCATCAATTGGTTTGGCAACTGTTTTATTTCTCAATAAGCTTTTTGGTGACATAACAACCAATGGTCGCATTTGTTCAGAATCTAAACTAGCTGCTTGTGCACGCAATAAGTGGAAATAATTACTTGAACTAGATAAGTTGACAACTGTGCAATTATTTTCA
>NZ_JACYHC010000217.1:0-516 GCF_017152085.1 Staphylococcus sp. EG-SA-2 | reverse complement strand
CAGGAAAAACAGTCGCTATTCCAAAAGCTAATGCTAAAATCAAAAATAATATAGCTCTAGATACTATTAATGCCATAATAACAACCCCTTTGTTTAATATCGAGTTTGCAAATTTACGTTTATCAGCGTTTCTATGATCAGTACTTCTACGGGTAGCGTTTCTATGTAATTTACATCATCTTAACATATAAATACTTCGCTATTTAATTGAAAACATATCCTATTATTCTTTGTCCGTTCTGACGTTTAATATCTAGCCTTAGGTATTTCACTTGTTAATGAATTTAACTTTCTTCCACTAACCGTCCCTAAACCCAATCCCGCAACATTTTTTAATTTTTTCGTTGTTGTCCTGACATCCTCATTAAGAAAGTTTATTCTGCTTAAACCTTATAATCCACACCCTGAGCAAACGCTCCTTATGACAGAGTATTAAAATAAGCCGATAAAGATACACACCTTTACCGACTATTTAAAATACACTTCACCAATTCATTTTAATTTAATGGATTGAAG
>NZ_JACYHC010000216.1:0-517 GCF_017152085.1 Staphylococcus sp. EG-SA-2 | reverse complement strand
ATACCCATACCTAGTAGAAACATATTAGCAACAAAGAGTTTATAATTCTTTATTTGTAATAACGCTGCAAACATATCCATAACCCCGCTTCTTAGAGCCCCTTTTAATTTATTAATTAGGGGCTCTTATGCAGTTGGTGCGTTAGCATCCAACTGTATTCCTTTGTCCCCTTTTAATTTATTAATTAGGGGCTCTTATGCAGTTGGTGCATTAGCAATCAACTGTATTCCTTTGTCCCCTTTTAATTTATTAATTAGGGGCTCTTATGCAGTTGGTGCATTAGCAACCAACTGTATTCCTTTGTCCCCTTTTAATTTATTAATTAGGGGCTCTTTTGCTGTTGGTGCATTAGCAACCAACTACGTTCAATTTAACCGAATAGTTTAAAACTAAATACAAACCTTAAATTAGTCTAAAACTACGCCTTTGGTTGTTCAACAAAGCTCGCCATGAGATTTACAAAAGAATCAACTTGTGGCAATTGCAACATGCTCGGATCATAACTCATAAATGTCGA
>NZ_JACYHC010000215.1:0-518 GCF_017152085.1 Staphylococcus sp. EG-SA-2 | reverse complement strand
TTTAGAATATATCGGTAAATTTTTAAATCCGGTATTCTTAGTATTATTAGCAATTATTTTATTATTTGCTTTTATCCATCCATTAGGTGGCATATCTGATGCACCTATTAGTAAACAATATCAATCACATGCCTTATTTAACGGCTTTTTAGATGGATACAATACCTTAGATGCGCTAGCGTCATTGGCATTTGGTATCATCATTGTTGCAACGATTAAAAAGTTAGGTATCGAAAATCCAACTGATATCGCTAAAGAAACAATTAAGTCTGGTACTATCAGTATCATTATGATGGGGATTATTTATACCCTACTAGCAATCATGGGTACATTAAGTATTGGTCATTTCAAACTTAGTGAAAATGGTGGTATTGCCTTAGCGCAAATTACGCAATACTACTTAGGTAACTACGGTATCGTCCTGTTGTCACTTATCGTTATGGTTGCTTGTTTAAAAACAGCCATCGGTTTGATTACGGCATTTTCAGAAACATTCGAACACCTTTTCCCTAAAATGA
>NZ_JACYHC010000214.1:0-518 GCF_017152085.1 Staphylococcus sp. EG-SA-2 | reverse complement strand
TTTAGAATATATCGGTAAATTTTTAAATCCGGTATTCTTAGTATTATTAGCAATTATTTTATTATTTGCTTTTATCCATCCATTAGGTGGCATATCTGATGCACCTATTAGTAAACAATATCAATCAAATGCCTTATTTAACGGCTTTTTAGATGGATACAATACCTTAGATGCGCTAGCGTCATTGGCATTTGGTATTATCATTGTTGCAACGATTAAAAAGTTAGGTATCGAAAATCCAACTGATATCGCTAAAGAAACAATTAAGTCTGGTACTATCAGTATCATTATGATGGGGATCATTTATACCCTACTAGCAATCATGGGTACATTAAGTATTGGTCATTTCAAACTTAGTGAAAATGGTGGTATTGCCTTAGCGCAAATTACTCAATACTACTTAGGTAACTACGGTATCGTCCTGTTGTCACTTATCGTTATGGTTGCTTGTTTAAAAACAGCCATCGGTTTGATTACGGCATTTTCAGAAACATTCGAACACCTTTTCCCTAAAATGA
>NZ_JACYHC010000213.1:0-519 GCF_017152085.1 Staphylococcus sp. EG-SA-2 | reverse complement strand
CAGGTTCAAATCCTACTTTTGAACCAAGAACTGCTGCGATAAAAGATTTCTGGGAAAAAGTTGGCTTGAAAACAAATGTGAAGTTAGTAGAATTCGGTAAATATAATGAAGACTTAGCAAATGCATCAAAAGATATGGAAGTGTACTTCAGATCATGGGCAGGTGGTACAGATCCAGACCCATCAGATTTATACCACACTGATAGACCTCAAAATGAAATGAGAACAGTTTTACCAAAATCAGATCAATATTTAGATGATGCGTTAGACTTCGATAAAGTAGGCATTGATGAAAAGAAACGTAAAGATATTTATGTTAAATGGCAAAAATATATGAATGATGAGTTACCTGGATTACCAATGTTCCAAGGTAAATCGATAACTATAGTTAATGATAAAGTACGAAACTTAGACATTGAAATTGGAACTGATCAAAGTTTATATAATTTAACTAAAGAAGCTTAGTAATGTAACCTCGACGATTTTGTCGAGGTTTACTTATATGGGGGGATGTTATGAA
>NZ_JACYHC010000212.1:0-519 GCF_017152085.1 Staphylococcus sp. EG-SA-2 | reverse complement strand
CAGGTTCAAATCCTACTTTTGAACCAAGAACTGCTGCGATAAAAGATTTCTGGGAAAAAGTTGGCTTGAAAACAAATGTGAAGTTAGTAGAATTCGGTAAATATAATGAAGACTTAGCAAATGCATCTAAAGATATGGAAGTGTACTTCAGATCATGGGCAGGAGGTACAGATCCAGATCCATCAGATTTATACCACACTGATAGACCTCAAAATGAAATGAGAACAGTTTTACCAAAATCAGATCAATATTTAGATGATGCATTAGACTTCGAAAAAGTAGGCATTGATGAAAAGAAACGTAAAGATATTTATGTTAAATGGCAAAAATATATGAATGATGAGTTACCTGGATTACCAATGTTCCAAGGTAAATCGATAACTATTGTTAACGATAAAGTACGAAACTTAGACATTGAAATTGGAACTGATCAAAGTTTATATAATTTAACTAAAGAAGCTTAGTAATGTAACCTCGACGATTTTGTCGAGGTTTACTTATATGGGGGGATGTTATGAA
>NZ_JACYHC010000211.1:0-519 GCF_017152085.1 Staphylococcus sp. EG-SA-2 | reverse complement strand
ATTGTTAAACGAGCAATCAGAGATAGACAACCTTAGGAGGGATTTAAATGACCAAAGAACAACAACTTGCAGAACGAATTATTGCTGCAGTAGGTGGTATGGATAATATAGATAGTGTCATGAACTGTATGACACGTGTGCGTATTAAAGTATTAGATGAGAATAAAGTAGATGACCAAGAACTAAGGCATATTGATGGTGTCATGGGTGTTATACACGATGAACGTATTCAAGTTGTGGTTGGACCTGGTACAGTCAATAAAGTGGCTAATCATATGGCGGAATTAAGTGGTGTTAAACTAGGTGACCCAATACCACACCATCACAATGATAGTGAAAAAATGGACTATAAATCATATGCAGCTGATAAAGCAAAGGCGAATAAGGAAGCGCATAAAGCAAAACAAAAGAATGGTAAGTTGAATAAAGTATTGAAATCAATTGCCAATATCTTTATACCGTTGATTCCTGCATTTATTGGAGCTGGATTAATTGGTGGTATTGCAGCAGTACTGAGTA
>NZ_JACYHC010000210.1:0-519 GCF_017152085.1 Staphylococcus sp. EG-SA-2 | reverse complement strand
ATTGTTAAACGAGCAATCAGAGATAGACAACCTTAGGAGGGATTTAAATGACCAAAGAACAACAACTTGCAGAACGAATTATTGCTGCAGTAGGTGGTATGGATAATATAGATAGTGTCATGAACTGCATGACACGTGTGCGTATTAAAGTATTAGATGAAAATAAAGTAGATGACCAAGAACTAAGGCATATTGATGGTGTCATGGGTGTTATACACGATGAACGCATTCAAGTTGTGGTTGGACCTGGTACAGTCAATAAAGTGGCTAATCATATGGCGGAATTAAGTGGTATTAAACTAGGTGACCCAATACCACACCATCACAATGATAGTGAAAAAATGGACTATAAATCATATGCAGCTGATAAAGCAAAGGCGAATAAAGAAGCACATAAAGCAAAACAAAAGAATGGTAAGTTGAATAAAGTATTGAAATCAATTGCCAATATCTTTATACCGTTGATTCCTGCATTTATTGGAGCTGGATTAATTGGTGGTATTGCAGCAGTACTGAGTA
>NZ_JACYHC010000209.1:0-519 GCF_017152085.1 Staphylococcus sp. EG-SA-2 | reverse complement strand
CTTAGTATCGTAAAGTTTAAGTGCTTCGTTGTAATGTGGATCTTTGACAGATTGAATGGTTTTAAATTCCATAAGAACACCTCCCCAATTTAAATAATATTATAGCATAATCGCCTGCTGTAAAAGACTGTTCATAAACTTTTAAATGGTATAAAAAACTGTACTATCTTAAATTAGACAGTACAGTAATCTCATTTTGAATTCAGTGTGATAACTAAGCTTTGGGACCTTTAGATGCTTCAGCAAAATGTGTAATATCAATCTCTTCATAAGCTGAATTATTTTCATGCACTTCTTGATGTGATGATTTGTCACGAACCGCTACAACTAACATTTTATCGTCTAAAATAAGTTGTTTATATTTTTCTAATTCATCAGGCGCTAAGTTGTAACGTGATAAAACTGCATGTTCACCATCTTCTCCTGTTAACAGTTTAGTCATTCTATCACTAAATGTTCCACTTGTTGAGATAAGGGAGATTTCAGAGTCGTGTAAGTCATTTAGGTGTAATTTACTTT
>NZ_JACYHC010000208.1:0-7952 GCF_017152085.1 Staphylococcus sp. EG-SA-2 | reverse complement strand
TTCGCAGTTTAATCAAAACCACATAAAGCTTTTAACTTTACTCTTTGATTTAAAGAGTGACAAATGTTTACAGTTTAATTAAAACTGCATAAGAACTTCTAGCTTTTCTCTTTCGTTCAAAGAGAAGTTCTAATACCACCATATCGTGCGATCGGGAACGGTATATATATTAATAGGAGGGTAATATATATTTAACGCACGATATGGGACTATTAGCCTTCGACTTTGTTATGTTGATGTGTAGCCTAAAATATTGGAGATACCAATATTTTAGGTTGCATCAACATCAATTCATCTTACTTCATTAAAACACAGCGTGTTATTTCATGCTTCCGTGTACAGTTTCAATATTTGATTTCATCATTTTGTAGTAAGAGTCACCTTTAGTGCCTTCTTTACCGATTGAATCTGTGTACACTTCACCAAAGATATCTTTCTTCGTTTCTTCAGATAAACTTTCCATTGCTTTCTTATCAACACTTGTTTCTACTAATAAGTGTTTTAATTTGTGCTTTTTAACAAACTCAATAGCTTGTCTCATTTGTTCAGGTGTACCTTGTTTTTCAGTGTTAATTTCCCAAATATAACCTGGTGTAATACCGTATTGTTTTGAGAAGTACTTGAAGGCACCTTCACTTGTAATCATGGCACGTTGTTCTTTTGGAATGTCATTAAATTTGTCTTTACTGTCATTATTTAATTTTTCCAATTGAGCAATGTATTTGTTACCTTGCTTTTCATAATCTGCTTTATGTTTTTTGTCGTTATCGATAAATGTTTGTTGAATTGTTTTTACGTATTTAATACCATTATCTAAACTTAACCATGCGTGTGGATCTTGTTTATCTTTGTTGCCTTCTTCACCGTTTAAATAGATAGGTTTAACATCTTTTGATACTGCGATAACTTTTTTATCTTTTAATGATTTACCAGCCTGTTCTAAGGCTTTTTCAAACCAACCGTTACCAGTCTCTAAATTTAATCCGTTGTATAAAATAACGTCAGCGTCAGTTAACTTTTTAATATCTTTAGGTTTAACTTCATATTCATGAGGATCTTGACCAACAGGTACAATACTATGAATATCGACGTTGTCTCCACCAACATTTTTAGCCATATCATATAAAATTGAATTCGTCGTTACTACTTTTAATTTGCCATTTGACTTATCACTGCTTTGTTTACCACCAGTACCACATGCAGCAACTAGAAGTAATAAGGCTAATAATAAAGGTACTAATTTTTTCATGTTAAACTTCCTCGTTTCTTTCTATTCGTAAATTTTGTGAAAAATAATGTGATGATATAAATTACAAACGTACAAAGTACGATTGTCGCACCACTAGGAATGTTGTAAATATAGCTGTAATAAAGTCCGACAATTGAACTTATGACACTTATTAAACTTGCTATAATCATCATTGAGTATAGTTTTTTACTAATTAAAAATGCTGTAGATGCAGGTGTAATTAATAATGCAACTACAAGAATAATACCTACCGTTTGAATACTTGCTACTGTTACTAATGAGAGTAACAACATCACAAAGTAATGTAATAACGTCGTATTTAGACCACTCATTCTACTAAACGTTGGATCGAATGTAGAAATCATTAATGGACGATAGAAAATAATGATTAGAATAAGGACGATTGAACCAATCACAATAGTTGTTAAAAATGCACTATTTGTGATTGCCAGTAAATTACCAAACAGAATATGGTACAAATCTGTCGTAGTGTTTATTAAGCTAATAATAATAATCCCCGAAGCTAAGAAAGCGGTAAAACTAATTCCAATAGCGGCGTCAGGTTTCGTTTTACTACTAGATGTGATATAACCGATAAAAATACTTGCGATCATACCAGTTATAAGTGCGCCTACAAACATTGGAATACCAAATAAGAATGATAGGGCAACACCAGGTAATACTGCGTGACTCATTGCATCTCCCATTAATGAAAGACCACGTAATACAATTAAACTACCAACTGTACCACAAACTATCCCTACAATAATTGAAGTTATCAATGCTCGATTCAAGAATTGATATGTAAATAAATGTTCGACAAACTCTAACATGTTATATTGCTCCTTTGACTAGGGTCACTACAGTCAGTGCTACTCATAAATGTTTCGTTTAAGCGAGTGACACTCATAGCCTCTTCACTATCACCAAAGTATCGTAATGTTTGATTTAATAGAATAATGCGATCAAAGTATTGCTTTGCTTTTGATAGATCATGGTGGATGATAAGAATAAGTTTTCCTTGTTGTTTTAAGTTCTCGATTTTTGTCATGATTAATTTTTCGCTACTAAAATCAATTCCGACAAACGGCTCATCTAGAAAATAAACTTCACTTTCGGACATCAATGCTCTTGCTACTAGCACACGTTGTAATTGTCCACCACTTAATTCTGAAATTTGTCGATGACGTAAAGATTCTAATTCTAAATCGCTTAATAACTGTTTGAGTTTATCCCTTGCTGATTTATTAGGTCGTCTAAACCATCCAATTTCTTTGTAGCAACCTGATAAAATCACTTGTTCCACACTTATAGGAAAATCTAAATCAATATGTGCTTTTTGTGGAATATATGTAATATGTTGCAGTTGTTGTTGTATAGGTTTGTTATATAACAATTTAGTACCGGTAGCATTAAATTCACCAATTAAAGACTTGATAAGGGAAGATTTACCAGCACCATTCGGGCCCATGATACCAATTATTTCGCCGCGTACTGGTATCGATAAGGAAATGTTTTTAAGTACATGCTTATTACCTAAAAACAGATTTAAATCTTTTGTTTCTAACAAACGTTTATACCTCCTAATTAAAAGTTTAGGCTAACCTAATTAATTGTATAATAAACTGAGAATATTTATCATGTCAAGTAAATTCGTGATATAATATAGACAATGTATGTGAGGTGAAAGTATGTTAACTGAAGAAAAAGAGGACTATTTAAAGGCAATCCTTACGAATAATGGCGATAAAAACTTTGTGACAAATAAAATCTTATCTCAATTTTTAAATATTAAGCCTCCATCTGTAAGTGAAATGGTAGGACGTCTTGAAAAAGCAGGCTATGTTGAAACAAAACCATACAAAGGTGTTAGATTAACAGAGGATGGTTTAACGCATACGCTTGATATCATTAAGAGACATCGACTATTAGAATTATTTTTAATAGAAATATTGAAATATAATTGGGAAGAAGTACATCAAGAAGCAGAAATTTTAGAACATCGAATTTCAGATTTATTTGTTGAAAGGCTGGATAGCCTGTTAAATTTCCCAGAAACTTGCCCGCACGGCGGTGTGATTCCTAGAAATAATGAATATAAAGAGAAATATATAACAACGATTTTGTATTATGAACCTGGTGATATCGTTACAATCAAACGTGTGAGAGATAAGACCGATTTGCTAATATATTTGTCTAGTAAAGATATTTCTATTGGTAATGAAGTGGAAATTGTATCGAAAGATGAAATGAATAAAGTAATTATCATTAAACGTAATGATAATGTAATTATTGTCAGTTACGAAAATGCAATGAACATGTTTGCTGAAAAATAAAATAAAGAAGCCATAAAGATATCCATGATTGAACTGATAAAGACATATGGATAATTGCTTTAGGCTTCTTTTTTATTAGTTAATTTATCAAGTGAGTATATTTGAGTAAAATATTCACTGCATAAAGATTGAAGATAATCCAGATTGTACTATAAATGAAGATAGGTACATGACTGAGTTCTTTAAGTGCACTACCATCCCACTGTGGACTCGGACGCTGGAAAGTCAATTTAGCAATCGTCCAACTAGATTGTAGAACTTCGCCTAATAATACACCTAAAATATATTGATAACTCATTGTGACAAGTAGTTGAATTTCTACTATATTTTCATCTTTTAATATAAAATACAACATGATAGAAATTAAAGTTATAACAACAATGGGTGAGCCTTTTCTAGATGTTAAAATTAAAAAATAAATAAATATCAATAAATAGGTAAATATAAAGAAACTAGGTATCTGATAATGGCTCGACGCTAAACCTATCAATAACATAATAGGTGGCATTAAATAACCACCAATCGTTGTAAGCCATTGGCCTGCTAGATGTCTAGATTGTGTAATTGCGAATCCTTGTTGTAATGTCTGTTGTCGCTCTCGTGGACTTGTTACAATGACTAAATCTTTTGCACGGCCACCAGCGAGTTTATTAAACAGTACATGACCAAATTCATGTGTTAAAACAGGGATATAGTTTAAAATGACATCTAAATAGTTCAAAACAGGCTTATGTCTATATTGATGAATAGCAATATAACAAGCTGCAACAATAACGATAATGTATATATTAAGTTGAATTGTCGTATTAAAAAAGTTTGATAAATAATTCATTGTTAACCTCATATAAGATATTAATTTAAAGTTTGCTTAGCACTTATTATAAATGATATTGGCATCAATAGCGTTAGACTTTAGACTTACCTTAGTTAAACTAATTTTAATTTTTGAAAAGGTGAATATGTGTTAAAATAAAGCAAAATCATTTCGATATAAATAGGATGAATATAAATACTGTTAATATTGATTACACTAACATAATAATGAAATAAGATAGGAGATTCCTGTTATGACTGTTGAAGAAAGATCCAATACAGCCAAAGTTGACATTTTAGGGGTCGATTTTGATAATACAACAATGTTGCAAATGGTTGAAAATATTAAAACCTTTTTTGCAAATCAATCAACGAATAATCTTTTTATAGTAACAGCCAACCCTGAAATAGTGAATTACGCGACGACACATCAAGCGTATTTAGAGTTAATAAATCAAGCGAGCTATATTGTTGCTGATGGGACAGGAGTAGTCAAAGCTTCGCATCGTTTAAAGCAACCTCTAGCGCATCGTATACCTGGTATTGAGTTGATGGATGAATGTTTGAAAATTGCTCATGTAAATCATCAAAAAGTATTTTTGCTAGGGGCAACTAATGAAGTTGTAGAAGCGGCACAATATGCATTGCAACAAAGATATCCAAACATATCGTTTGCACATCATCACGGTTATATTGATTTAGAAGATGAGACAGTAGTGAAACGAATTAAACTGTTTAAACCTGATTACATATTTGTAGGTATGGGATTCCCTAAACAAGAAGAATGGATTATGACACATGAAAACCAATTTGAATCTACAGTGATGATGGGCGTAGGTGGTTCTCTTGAAGTATTTGCTGGGGCTAAAAAGAGAGCGCCTTATATATTTAGAAAATTAAACATTGAATGGATATATAGAGCATTAATAGATTGGAAACGTATTGGTAGATTGAAGAGTATTCCAATATTTATGTATAAAATAGCCAAAGCAAAAAGAAAAATAAAAAAGGCGAAATAATCATGATGACAAAAATAAAACCGAGGAAATCCTTAAATGGAGATTCTCGGTTTTTTCGGTTTATTTAATAACGAAGCGGGACTCATCGAGTTTGTTTCTAAATTCTTTTTGTTCGGCTTTGGATTTCTTTTTAAAATCGTTAAGGAAAGCTTCATATTTAGGTAATACATCATCAAGTTCACCGTAATCTTTTAACTTTCCGCCTTCAATCCAAGCAATCTTAGTACAAAATTGTCTCACTTGGCCTAAGTTATGACTAACGAAAAAGATGGTTTTGTTTTGCTCTTTAAACTCGTAAATTTTATCTAAACATTTTTGTGCAAAAGTTTGGTCACCTACAGATAAAGCTTCGTCAATGACTAAGATATCTGGATTAACTGTGATATTAATTGAAAAACCAAGTTTTGCACGCATACCACTTGAATACTTTTTAACTGGTTGATAAATAAACTCACCAAGTTCACTAAATTCAATAATCTTAGGTGTCATCGCTTTAATTTCTTTTCGCTTAAAGCCCATACATAACATTTTAAATTCGATATTTTCAATCCCTGTAAGTTGTCCACTCAAGCCAGCACTAATTGCGATAACGCTGACTTCACCATTACGATCCACTTTGCCAACAGTAGGCGACAAAGAACCGCCAATGATATTGCTCAACGTTGATTTGCCGGAACCATTGATGCCAACAAGCCCTATGACGTCACCTTCATATGCTTTTAAACTAATGTCATCTAAAGCGAAAAATGTTTTGTTTTTATGTTTGGGAATGAGCGCATCTTTCATACGTTCTTTATTTGTACGATAAATACGATATTCTTTTGTTACATTTTTAATGTTTACCGAAACGTTCATTTGTAGACCTTCCTTATTCACATTTATCTAGATTATAATATACTACTCAACAGTTGTTAAATTTTAAAACCTGTTGTAAAGTGTATAGAAGATTTTGTTATTATCAGAGTTGGTGTTTTGACACAAAATGTTAATCATCAATGATAACAATGATATTTAAAAACTAAACTTATTTCAACTTACATGATTGTATACTATAATGTATTTGTAATAAACTAATATTTTAAAGAACTAGACAATAATTTTGATAGCATCCATGTATAGTGATAGTATTTACAACAATTATTATAATACTATTTAGTTAAGTAGAGAAATAGTTAAACATTTGAAAGTGTGGTTTAATGGAATGTCAGCAATAGGAACAGTTTTTAAAGAACATGTAAAGAACTTTTATTTAATTCAAAGACTGGCTCAGTTTCAAGTTAAAATTATCAATCATAGTAACTATTTAGGTGTGGCTTGGGAATTAATTAACCCTGTTATGCAAATTATGGTTTACTGGATGGTTTTTGGATTAGGAATAAGAAGTAATGCACCAATTCATGGTGTACCTTTTGTTTATTGGTTATTGGTTGGTATCAGTATGTGGTTCTTCATCAACCAAGGTATTTTAGAAGGTACTAAAGCAATTACACAAAAGTTTAATCAAGTATCGAAAATGAACTTCCCGTTATCGATAATACCGACATATATTGTGACAAGTAGATTTTATGGACATTTAGGCTTACTTTTACTTGTGATAATTGCATGTATGTTTACTGGTATTTATCCATCAATACATATCATTCAATTATTGATATATGTACCGTTTTGTTTTTTCTTAACTGCCTCGGTGACGTTATTAACATCAACACTCGGTGTGTTAGTTAGAGATACACAAATGTTAATGCAAGCAATATTAAGAATATTATTTTACTTTTCACCAATTTTGTGGCTACCAAAGAACCATGGTATCAGTGGTTTAATTCATGAAATGATGAAATATAATCCAGTTTACTTTATTGCTGAATCATACCGTGCAGCAATTTTATATCACGAATGGTATTTCATGGATCATTGGAAATTAATGTTATACAATTTCGGTATTGTTGCCATTTTCTTTGCAATTGGTGCGTACTTACACATGAAATATAGAGATCAATTTGCAGACTTCTTGTAATATATTTATATGACGAAACCCCGCTAACCATTAATAAATGGAAGTGGGGTTCATTTTTGTTTATAATTTAAGTAAATAACATATTAAGTTGGTGTATTATGAACGTTTTAATAAAGAAATTTTATCATTTGGTAGTTCGAATACTTTCTAAAATGATTACGCCTCAAGTGATTGATAAACCGCATATCGTATTTATGATGACTTTTCCAGAAGATATTAAGCCTATCATCAAAGCATTAAATAATTCGTCGTATCAGAAAACTGTTTTAACAACACCAAAACAAGCGCCTTATTTATCTGAACTTAGCGACGATGTTGATGTGATAGAAATGACTAATCGAACATTGGTAAAACAAATTAAGGCTTTGAAAAGCGCGCAGATGATTATTATCGATAATTATTACCTATTACTAGGTGGATATAATAAGACTTCTAATCAACACATTGTTCAAACGTGGCATGCAAGTGGTGCATTAAAAAACTTTGGATTAACAGATCATCAAGTCGATGTGTCTGACAAG
>NZ_JACYHC010000207.1:0-519 GCF_017152085.1 Staphylococcus sp. EG-SA-2 | reverse complement strand
CTTAGTATCGTAAAGTTTAAGTGCTTCGTTGTAATGTGGATCTTTGACAGATTGAATGGTTTTAAATTCCATAAGAACACCTCCCCAATTTAAATAATATTATAGCATAATCGCCTGCTGTAAAAGATTGTTCATAAACTTTTAAATGGTATAAAAAACTGTACTATCTTAAATTAGACAGTACAGTAATCTCATTTTGAATTCAGTGTGATAACTAAGCTTTGGGACCTTTAGATGCTTCAGCAAAATGAGTAATATCAATTTCTTCATATGCTGAGTTATGTTCTTGAACTTCTTTATGTGATGATTTGTCACGAACCGCTACAACTAACATTTTATCGTCTAAAATAAGTTGTTTATATTTTTCTAATTCATCAGGCGCTAAGTTGTAGCGTGATAAAACTGCATGTTCACCATCTTCTCCTGTTAACAGTTTAGTCATTCTATCACTAAATGTTCCACTTGTTGAGATAAGGGAGATTTCAGAGTCGTGTAAGTCATTTAGGTGTAATTTACTTT
>NZ_JACYHC010000206.1:0-521 GCF_017152085.1 Staphylococcus sp. EG-SA-2 | reverse complement strand
GATTACTTTCCCAAATTTGTGATACACATAATGCTCCCAATGATAAAACTAGCAATTTATTTTTCAACTGTATTTTCTCCTTAATTTTCCCTAATTAACAACCTACCTTACACCCTATTTTTTCGCCAAGCCAAATTATATAACATCTACCTTTTTAAAATAATTAACTGTTGATGAATTAATTATTAATTATATTCAAACAATATATTTGGAAAATCCAAGTAAAAAAGCCACCTTTTAAGGTGGCTTCTTCATGAATCATATGATTAATTTAATATTATTATTACTTATTTCTTATCTTTATTTTCTTTTTTTCTTCTGAAAAGTAGTAATGAACCTAATGATGCTAATAATCCCCAAATTAGTGACGTATTCGCTTCATCTTCAGAACCTGTATCTGGTAATGGTTCTTTACTATCTTTAGCCTCATTTTTATTAGAAGCATTAGTACCATTTTTAGGTGAATTAGGCGGAACTACATTATTGTTAGAACCTGACTCGGAATCGCTATTTGAATCACT
>NZ_JACYHC010000205.1:0-521 GCF_017152085.1 Staphylococcus sp. EG-SA-2 | reverse complement strand
CCTCAGGTACAGGTAAGTCACCCGCTTCAAACGTCTTCTTAATATGCGTAATTGCATCTACTCTAAATCCATCAATGCCTTTATCAAACCACCAGTTCATCATTTCAAATACAGCATCTCTAACTTCTGGATTACCCCAATTCAAATCAGGTTGTTTTTTACTGAATAAATGGAAATAATATTGCTCAGTATTAGCATCATATTCCCATGTAGATCCATTAAAGATACTTTCCCAGTTGTTAGGTTCAGAGCCATCTGGCTTTGGATCTTGCCAAATATACCAATCACGTTTGGGATTGTCTTTACTAGATTTAGATTCTATAAACCAAGGATGTTCATCAGATGTATGATTTACAACTAAATCTAAAATAAGCTTCATGCCTCTATCATGAATACCTTTTAATAAACAATCAAAGTCTTCCATCGTTCCAAATTCATCCATAATTTCTTGATAGTCACTAATATCATAACCATTGTCATCATTAGGTGATTTAAACATTGGACTGAGCCAAATGACATCG
>NZ_JACYHC010000204.1:0-521 GCF_017152085.1 Staphylococcus sp. EG-SA-2 | reverse complement strand
CCTCAGGTACAGGTAAGTCACCCGCTTCAAACGTCTTCTTAATATGCGTAATTGCATCTACTCTAAATCCATCAATGCCTTTATCAAACCACCAGTTCATCATTTCAAATACAGCATCTCTAACTTCCGGATTACCCCAATTCAAATCAGGTTGTTTTTTACTGAATAAATGGAAATAATATTGCTCAGTATTAGCATCATATTCCCATGTAGATCCATTAAATATACTTTCCCAGTTGTTAGGTTCAGAGCCATCTGGCTTTGGATCTTGCCAAATGTACCAATCACGTTTGGGATTGTCTTTACTAGATTTGGATTCTATAAACCAAGGATGTTCATCAGATGTATGATTTACAACTAAATCTAAAATAAGCTTCATGCCTCTATCATGAACACCTTTTAATAAACAATCAAAGTCTTCCATCGTTCCAAATTCATCCATAATTTCTTGATAGTCACTAATATCATAACCATTGTCATCATTAGGTGATTTAAACATTGGACTGAGCCAAATGACATCG
>NZ_JACYHC010000203.1:0-522 GCF_017152085.1 Staphylococcus sp. EG-SA-2 | reverse complement strand
ATGCCCCAAGATTTTTAGTTAATCCATAAAATGACATCATTTTCTTCATTTGTAATGGGCTAGTTTCCTCTTGGACAATTACACTATCTTTCGTATAAATATATCCAAAACTTAATCCTGCCAAAATCAACACAAATGCTATAAGTACCGGCAATTTAATACCAAATGAAATGATAATACTACTTACTAGTAGCAATGTAAATGATAGTAAGTAAATAACTTTCCTTGATAGTTTTGCTTCAATTCGATGTAAATTAAAATTCAATGTAATCCAAGCTAAAGATAAAGGAAAAATAACCAATCCACTTTGCAATGGAGATAATCTTAGTTGTTCTTGAAGGTAGACTGGAATATATAAATTGAATCCCATTAAACAAATAGCTGTTAGAAGGTCAGTTATAAAAACTAAAGTAATCGAACGATTAAATTCAACCACAGGTAAAAATGGTGAAGAAACATGTTTTTCTACTTTAAATAAACACATTGCCACAACGATAGCTAAGATAAAACTCAAGAAATTTA
>NZ_JACYHC010000202.1:0-522 GCF_017152085.1 Staphylococcus sp. EG-SA-2 | reverse complement strand
CGAAGCAAGCTTGCGATAATTTTGTGTCACGTTATACGAGTGAGGTTGATAGCATATCTTTAAAAGAATCAGAGCTTGAAGAAGATATCAGATCATTAAGTCAACAAATTACGCGATATGAAAATTTGAATAACAATTTGAAAAAGCATGCTTCCGATAATCAGCAAGCCATTTCATCGAACCAACAAATAATACAAACATTAGGTCAACAAAAACATGAATTAGAAGAGAAGCTACGCAAATTGCGTGAGTTTAATCAAAAATCACCAGAAATATTTAAAGAAGTTGAAGAATTTCAAAAAATTGTCCAACAAGGACTTACCCAAGCGCAAAATTTTTGGAACTTTTCAACAAATCAATTTAATATTCCTTCAGGTAAAGAACTTGATTGGGCCAAAGCAAGTCATGAAAAATATTTGAAAGTTGCTATGGGGAAAATTGAACATAAAGCAGAGAAAGAAACTTTAAATAAAGCAGACTTTGCTGTTATAAAGGCATATGCCAAAGAACATCCAGAAGACG
>NZ_JACYHC010000201.1:0-523 GCF_017152085.1 Staphylococcus sp. EG-SA-2 | reverse complement strand
TTCGTATATTTCTCTATCCCAATTCTCACCAATAAATTCAACTGTATTTATAATGTCAAACATGTTTTGCGATACATAATCAGAATGCTGCATAGACATAATATAGTCTTTTACGAGTTGAATTGTCGTGTGCGTTACTGCTGGGTGTTCGTTCATATAATATTTTAATGAATTATTGAATAAAATACGATCAACCATATCACTATATAATAGCCTTTGTTCAGGTAATAGTAACATTTCCATGACTCGTTGTCTTATTTTCATAATTTCTGTGATATATCTATTAAAATCTTCATCGTTACTTGTAGCATGTGTATCTATATCGTTATCTCCGACAATCATCTGTGAAACTAAATGTATATCCGTAGCTTTTTGCATCGCCTTGACAAGTATTGTGTGATTGTATGTGTTAGCTAAAGTTTCGTCACACTGTAATTCAGCAAATTTAGCACTGAATAACTTTCCGTCAAAAGACATCATTGATAACAAATCTGGTTGTTCCGTTAATGTAACGATTCGATTA
>NZ_JACYHC010000200.1:0-523 GCF_017152085.1 Staphylococcus sp. EG-SA-2 | reverse complement strand
AATGTTTGAGGTGCATAGAAATCAAAGCCATTATCAAGCTCGACAAAATTTTCATGTTCATATGTTAACTTTTCAATATCAAACTTTCCAAGTATATAACCACTTTGATAAATATTTTTGAACTGATTGCCTTTTGGTTCAATACCTTGTGGACAAATAAGTATGACATCTTGATTATCTAAATTAAAGTAATCTGGGCATTCCCACATATATCCAAAATCATCTAACTCTGTATTTATTTCACCTAAATAATGCCAATTAATTATATCTTCAGTATTATAAAGTAATAATCGACCTTGCTGATCATTATTTTGTGCGCCAATGATTGCATAATATTTCTCACCATATTTAAAAACTTTAGGATCTCTAAAATGACTTGTATATCCTTCTGGTTGCTGGCTAATTACTGGCTTTGGAAACTTTTCAACTGAACCGTCTTCTTTCAATCGTGCGATCATCTGACTCGCATGTCGTTGCCAATGATTATCTCGATGATTTCCTGTGTACATATAATATAAATGCC
>NZ_JACYHC010000199.1:0-523 GCF_017152085.1 Staphylococcus sp. EG-SA-2 | reverse complement strand
TTGATAAGGACCATAAAAAGCATTTGTATATTGGTGCTGTTTAGCGAATTGTTTTAGATGGAACGGTTGTGGATGTACGTGATGTACAATCGGTGATCTTAAATAAGGCATTTCTATTCGATTTGTAAATGAGTTAAACCTTTGGCAAAAAGTTTCGTGTGGGTCAATGATTGTTAATCGGTCTGTTGTTAATCCGCTTGATAATAGTTTTTGTGCGATTGCAGTTCCCTGTATGCCACCGCCGATAATTGTCCAATGCATAATAAAACCTCTCTCTTTTTAAAGCGTAATCGTTACGATTTATAATTATTATTATCATAATACATAACGACATGAAAGGCAATTAAATTAAAGAGATATATGTAGATAGGGCGAAGCTGTAGTCAAAGAAAAAACCATTGAAAAAGAGGTAACAATGTCAAAAGAAAACAGCAGTAAAATCATTCCTAATTTGGAATCATCTTACTGCTGTTTGTTGTTGATTTATATTCATGATTTTGTTATATAATCTACAATTTTGTGT
>NZ_JACYHC010000198.1:0-523 GCF_017152085.1 Staphylococcus sp. EG-SA-2 | reverse complement strand
TTGATAAGGACCATAAAAAGCATTTGTATATTGGTGCTGTTTAGCGAATTGTTTTAGATGGAACGGTTGTGGATGTACGTGATGTACAATCGGTGATCTTAAATAAGGCATTTCTATTCGATTTGTATATGAGTTAAACCTTTGGCAAAAAGTTTCGTGTGGGTCAATGATTGTTAATAGGTCTGTTGTTAATCCGCTTGATAATAGTTTTTGTGCGATTGCAGTTCCCTGTATGCCACCGCCGATAATTGTCCAATGCATAATAAAACCTCTCTTTTTTTAAAGCGTAATCGTTACGATTTATGATTATTATTATCATAATACATAACGACATGAAAGGCAATTAAATTAAAGAGATATACGTAGATAGGGCGAAGATGTAGTCAAAGAAAAAATCATTGAAAAAGAGGTAACAATGTCAAAAGAAAACAGCAGTAAAATCATTCCTAATTTGGAATCATCTTACTGCTGTTTGTTGTTGATTTATATTCATGATTTTGTTATATAATCTACAATTTTGTGT
>NZ_JACYHC010000197.1:0-7998 GCF_017152085.1 Staphylococcus sp. EG-SA-2 | reverse complement strand
TGTAAACCGATAATTTAGATTTTTTGGAATAACCTGAAAATTCAAGTTATAGCGTTGCTTATATTTTAAAAGGTGGTGATAATGAGACTTTTTGAAAAATAAAATTCAAAATACTTATAGCATACTCAATATGCACATTAAATAAATGTACTCTTTTAATGCGGTGATAACTGTATTTGTAATTTAGAGAAGGGGTGTTCACTGTGCTGATGTGCTAAAAAATAAAATAAAAAGGACACGAGGCTGGGATATTAAGTTCTTAGGCAATGTAAAAAGAGGCTGAGACGGCACCCTAGGAAGGGACCCGTCATCAAAAATTCTATTTATAGAATTTTACAGTAATGTGCCAGACGGGCAAAGCGAAGCCATTCAATACGAAGTATTGTATAAATAGAGAACAGCAGTAAGATATTTTCTAATTGAAAATTATCTTACTGCTGTTTTTTTAGGGATTTATGTCCCAGCCTCATTTTTTGTGTACATATTTAAATTTCGATAATTTTTCAGGAAGCATTTTAATTTTACTAATGAAGCAATATTTTTTAGATTAACAAAAATTAATATTTACATTTTCTTAACAAATTTTTATGTAACATTTACAGTTTCTAAAAATGAGGTTAATAATTCAAGGTTAAGATAAAGATGTAATCAATACAAATACTATTTGTTGTTCATACAGGGAGGATATTTCAATGAAAAAATGGCAATTTGTTGGTACTACAGCTTTAGGTGCAACACTATTATTAGGTGCTTGTGGTGGCGGTAATGGTGGCAGTGGTAATAGTGATTTAAAAGGGGAAGCTAAAGGTGATGGCTCATCAACAGTAGCACCAATTGTGGAGAAATTAAATGAAAAATGGGCTCAAGATCACTCGGATGCTAAAATCTCAGCAGGACAAGCTGGTACAGGTGCTGGTTTCCAAAAATTCATTGCAGGAGATATCGACTTCGCTGATGCTTCTAGACCAATTAAAGATGAAGAGAAGCAAAAATTACAAGATAAGAATATCAAATACAAAGAATTTAAAATTGCGCAAGATGGTGTAACGGTTGCTGTAAATAAAGAAAATGATTTTGTAGATGAATTAGACAAACAGCAATTAAAAGCAATTTATTCTGGAAAAGCTAAAACATGGAAAGATGTTAATAGTAAATGGCCAGATAAAAAAATAAATGCTGTATCACCAAACTCAAGTCATGGTACTTATGACTTCTTCGAAAATGAAGTAATGAATAAAGAAGATATTAAAGCAGAAAAAAATGCTGATACAAATGCTATCGTTTCTTCTGTAACGAAAAACAAAGAGGGAATCGGATACTTTGGATATAACTTCTACGTACAAAATAAAGATAAATTAAAAGAAGTTAAAATCAAAGATGAAAATGGTAAAGCAACAGAGCCTACGAAAAAAACAATTCAAGATAACTCTTATGCATTAAGTAGACCATTATTCATTTATGTAAATGAAAAAGCATTGAAAGATAATAAAGTAATGTCAGAATTTATCAAATTCGTCTTAGAAGATAAAGGTAAAGCAGCTGAAGAAGCTGGATATGTAGCAGCACCAGAGAAAACATACAAATCACAATTAGATGATTTAAAAGCATTTATTGATAAAAATCAAAAATCAGACGACAAGAAATCTGATGATAAAAAGTCTGAAGACAAAAAATAATAAGACGCAATTTCAAATGTGTCTTGAAACATGATTTTGATGGTGAATCATTATTTAGAGTACAAAGCTTGATTTATCGAGACGCTGATTTTGACATTCAGTTAGTCTACAAGCTTATCAACTTAAAATAGTGGTTCATCATTATTTTACAAATCTAATTATTTTGGGAGTAATAGAAAGAGGTTTGATTATGACTTCATCTACTAATGTTAAAGCTTTAATCGAAAAAAATAATAATAAAAAAGGGAAGCATAATGACAAAATTATACCAGTTATTTTAGCCGCAATTTCAGCGATTTCCATTTTAACAACACTAGGTATATTAATCACATTGCTTTTAGAAACCATCACTTTTTTCACCAGAATTCCAATAACTGAATTTCTATTTTCTACTACTTGGAATCCTACCGGTTCAGACCCTAAGTTTGGTATCTGGGCATTGATAATAGGGACTTTAAAAATCACAGTTATTGCGACTATATTTGCAGTTCCAGTCGGGCTTGGTGCAGCAATTTATTTAAGTGAATATGCAAGTGACCGTGCACGACGCATAATTAAACCGATATTAGAAATTTTAGCAGGAATACCAACAATTGTGTTTGGTTTCTTTGCATTAACCTTTGTTACACCAGTATTAAGATCTTTCATATCAGGTCTTGGAGAGTTTAATGCTATAAGTCCCGGCTTAGTTGTCGGTATTATGATTGTCCCTCTCATCACAAGTTTGAGTGAGGATGCAATGGCATCTGTACCAAATAAAATTCGAGAAGGTGCCTATGGACTTGGAGCAACTAAATTAGAAGTAGCAACTAAAGTCGTACTTCCCGCAGCAACATCAGGTATTGTAGCTTCAATCGTTCTCGCGATTTCAAGAGCAATTGGAGAAACGATGATTGTATCATTAGCGGCAGGTAGTTCGCCAACAGCTTCATTAAGTTTAACAAGTTCGATTCAAACAATGACTGGATATATTGTTGAGATAGCGACAGGTGATGCAACATTTGGATCAAATATTTATTACAGTATTTATGCTGTAGGGTTCACACTATTTATCTTTACCTTAATCATGAATTTACTTTCTCAGTGGATTTCTAAGCGTTTTAGGGAGGAGTATTAATATGGAAACGACAGATAATAATAGACAATCACTCGTCGATCAACAACTTGTCCAAAAACATTTATCATCCAGAACGGTTAAAAATAAAGTGTTCAAACTCATATTTTTAGCATGTACATTATTAGGACTTGTCGTACTTATTGCGTTGTTAACTCAAACATTGATTAAAGGGGTAAGTCATTTAAATTTACAGTTTTTCACTAATTTTTCTTCTTCAACACCATCTATGGCTGGCGTTAAAGGCGCGTTAATCGGTTCACTTTGGTTAATGTTAAGTATCATTCCATTATCAATCATCCTAGGAATAGGTACAGCTATATACTTAGAAGAATATGCGAAAAACAACAAATTTACTCAGTTTGTTAAAATCAGTATTTCCAATTTAGCTGGTGTACCATCAGTTGTATTTGGGTTATTAGGTTACACTTTGTTCGTTGGTGGTGCGGGGATTGAAGCCTTGAAAATGGGTAACAGTATATTGGCAGCAGCGCTAACAATGACCTTACTGATATTACCAATTATTATTGTTTCAAGTCAGGAAGCAATTAGAGCTGTACCTAACTCAGTACGCGAAGCTTCTTATGGTTTAGGTGCTAATAAATGGCAAACGATAAGACGTGTTGTCTTACCAGCAGCGTTACCTGGTATTTTAACTGGATTCATTTTGTCTCTTTCAAGAGCACTGGGAGAAACAGCGCCACTTGTGCTAATCGGTATACCGACTATATTATTGGCAACACCTAGAAGTATATTGGATCAATTTTCAGCATTACCAATCCAAATATTTACTTGGGCGAAAATGCCTCAAGAAGAATTCCAGAATGTTGCATCGGCAGGCATTATCGTTTTACTAGTTATCTTAATCTTAATGAATGGCGTTGCGATTATTTTACGTAACAAATTTAGTAAAAAATTCTAATTTAAACAATCAATCTCATTTATCTATTAAAAAGGGAGTTTTAAATATGGCGCAAACACTTGCACAAACTAAACAAATATCTCAAAGTCATACGTTTGATGTCTCACAAAGTCATCATAAAACACCAGATGATACAAACTCACATTCTGTTATATATTCAACACAAAATTTAGACTTATGGTATGGCGAAAATCATGCATTACAAAATATTAATTTAGATATTTATGAAAACCAAATTACTGCCATTATAGGTCCATCTGGTTGTGGCAAATCAACATATATTAAAACTTTGAATCGAATGGTTGAGTTAGTACCTTCTGTGAAAACAGCTGGTAAAATATTATATCGAGATCAAGACATTTTTGATCAAAAATATTCTAAAGAACAATTACGTACAAATGTGGGCATGGTCTTTCAACAACCTAATCCATTTCCAAAATCAATATACGATAATATTACTTACGGTCCAAAGATTCACGGTATTAAAAATAAAAAAGTTCTTGATGAAATCGTTGAGAAATCATTACGTGGCGCTGCAATTTGGGATGAATTAAAGGATAGGTTGCACACAAATGCATATAGTTTATCCGGTGGGCAACAACAACGTGTTTGTATCGCGCGTTGTTTAGCAATTGAACCTGAAGTCATTTTAATGGATGAACCGACATCAGCATTAGATCCAATCTCAACATTAAGAGTAGAAGAGTTGGTTCAAGAACTAAAAGAAAAGTATACAATTATTATGGTTACACATAATATGCAACAAGCAGCTCGTGTATCAGATAAAACTGCATTTTTCTTAAATGGTTATGTCAATGAATATGATGATACTGATAAAATTTTCTCTAACCCATCAAACAAGAAAACAGAAGATTATATTTCAGGAAGGTTTGGTTGATATATAATGGCAATAATTAGACAGCGATATCAGGAGCAACTTGATGATTTAATAAAGGAATTACGTCGGTTAGGTGCAAATGTCTATGTGAGTATTGAAAATGGTATAAAATCATTAAGTATTGACGATAGAGGCTTTGCACGACAAACAGTTAAAAACGATAAACATATCAATCAATTAAATTATGATATTAATGAGCGAGTTATCATGTTAATTACAAAGCAACAGCCCATTGCGAGTGATTTGCGTATGATGATTTCTTCATTAAAAATCGCCTCCGATTTAGAAAGAATAGGAGATAATGCATCGAGTATTGCCAATATTCGATTGCGTACAAAGATTACAGATGATTATGTGTTAACCCGTTTAAAGACAATGGGTAAATTAGCTATGTTAATGTTAAAGGACTTAGATCAAGCATTTAAAAAGAAAGATACCGTATTAATAAGAGAAATAATTGAGCGTGATGAAGATATCGATGACTTATATAGTCATATTATTAACGCAACGTATCTTATTGATAACGATCCATTTGTCGCTGCACAAGCTCATTTAGCAGCAAGACATTTAGAACGTATTGGTGATCATATTATTAACATCGCTGAAAGTGTTTATTTTTATTTAACAGGTACACATTACGAACAATAACTTAAAGTTATTACTATAAAATCCCTTACGATAAATATATATTTCTATCATTCATAAACCCTCAAAAAAACCAAGATTCTCACAATTAGTAATGTGAAAATCTTGGTTTATATTGTTCTACTATAAATTGTCTCGCATCTTAGTTATTTGCTTGCTCAATTTCATCTGTTAATTTTTCAACTTCATCGACTAAATCAGAAATATATTGAATTGTAGATTTAAGTGGCTGTTCTGTAGTAATGTCTACACCTGCAATGTTTGCAAGTTCGACAGGTGATACACTACCACCTTTTTTCAATGTTTCTAACCAAGCATCAACAGCTGGTTGGCCTTCATTTTTAATCTTTTGAGAAACGACAGTTCCGATTGTTAAGCCAGCAGAATACGTATACGAATATAATCCCATATAGTAATGAGGTTGACGCATCCATGTTAATTCAGCACCCTCAGTCATGTCTACTGCATCTCCAAAAAATTGTTTATAAACATTTAGCATTATTTCATTTAATGTCGGCGCATTTAAAGATTCACCTTGATCTACTTTGTGATACACTTCACGTTGATAAGCAGCTTCTAATAAATGGGTAACCATATTATGATAATATGTTCTAGATAAAATTGAGCCAATAACCCAACGCTTAAATCTTGGTTTATCACTTGTGTTAAATAAATAATTGGCCATCAACATTTCATTCATTGTAGAAGGGGCTTCAACAAAGTACATTGATGCTTCTGATTCAAGATATGGTTGATGTTTTTGAGCTAATGTAAAATGACCTGCATGACCTAATTCATGTGCTAAGACAAATGCTTCAGCCATTTTACCAGTCCAAGAAATAAACACATATGAATGTGTAAAGTATGGACTTGCACAAAATGCGCCTGTATCTTTACCTTTATTTTGTGCAAAATCAATCCATCGCTGATCGTATGCTTCACGTAACATGTTTGTATAGTCATCACCTAAAACACTTAACGCACCGAAAATATAATTTTTTGAGTCTTCAATTGAAATCTCTGGTTCATAATCAGGGTCTACAGAAATCTTCAAGTCTTCAAAACGCATGTTATCTAATCCGTGAATACGTTGTAAAAGTTTAGCATATTTCTGCATAACTGGTGCCAAGTCACGCATAATCATATCGATTTGACGGTCAAACATATCACGCGTTACTTCTTGACTATGTAATAAATAATCGATGACTGATTCAAATCCACGTAAATCAGCTTCAATTTTTTCTTGTTGTACTTGCATATTATATGTAGCCGCGGTAGTATGCTGATATTTTCGAATCCCATCGCTAAACGATTTGAAACTTTTACGTCTAAACTCAGGATCTTTATTATCTTCATAATCATTTTCAAACGTAGCATAGTCGACAGGGTACGTTGTACCATCATGTTCAAATGAATCGAATGTAATATCTAGCATTTTTGTCGTGCCGTATAAATCGTAAGGACTGTTTAGCGTAGGTGATAAAGTTGCTAATACTTGTTCTACCGACGCAGATAATTGGAATGGCTTTTGTTTTATTAACTGTTTAATATAGTGTTGATATGGACATGATTCTTCTAATTGTTGAAGTATTTCTTCTGGTAATTCAAGTATTTCTGACTCTACAAATGATAATTGGCTAACAATTTTACCGTATGTAGTAGATAATTTAGCGCTCAATACTTGTGCCTCGATATTACTAGTATCTACACTTAAACGTAGTTCTGCATAATTACTTAAGCGATCTAAGGCAATTAAAATATTTTCTAATTCAGCTAAAGCAGTATTAATTTGTTCGATTGAATTTAATGTTGTTGCATATGTATGATGAAATTGATTTGCTTGTTGTACTAGAGCGTCAATACTTTCATAATATTGTTGATCATCTTTAAATAAGTCTACTAAATCCCATGTTTCTGAAACAGGAACATCTTCTCTTAAAGGTAAACCTTGAGACATATAATCACTCCTTTGGTATAATACATTCATTATACATAATTTTGTCTCCTAAACGATAATGTTACGATTTCCATGTCGCAAGGAACAATGATTTTTCTAATAGTAGATAGAATATTGCTTGAAACTGACTGCTATTGTTTAAGTTTTTAAAAATTTATAATAAAATGTATACAAGGAAAGTAATGAAATAAAAGGAGAATGAATATGACATTATTCGATATGCCTAATTATTTATGGATCACAACATTAATAATGATTTTATTAACAATATTCTGTTGCTTAGTTTTAAATAAATGGTTTGTATCTGCAGTAATTACATTTGTTATATTAGGTGTGCTTGCATTTTTTATTCCAAATTTTCAAGATATAAAATATCAACCATTATTAGGATACGCTGCATTTTTAGCGATTATGAGTTTATTAATTAGTTTTCTATTATGGTATTTTACTAGAAATTGGCGTAAAGAAAGAAAAGCGCGTAAATTAGAAAAGCAAATTGAAAAATACGGCTATGAGGGCGCTGAACTTCGCCGTAAAGATAAAAAATAATATTCGACAACTATATGCACAAAATCATCGACTTTTAAGTTACACTGCAGTAACAATTATTTCGAAAGAGATGGAATACAGTGCTATAGTTGTTTTTGTTTTGACTTTTTTATATTTTACATGGTTGACTTGATTCAAAATATTATATTTTATAATGATTTTGTTAAAAAATTAAATATACTTCAATTTCTTTATGGATAATACTATAATGAACGTTGGTTCTTAATATGTAAGTTG
>NZ_JACYHC010000196.1:0-523 GCF_017152085.1 Staphylococcus sp. EG-SA-2 | reverse complement strand
GACGTGTAAATGTTAAATTCTAAAACGGAAATAACCACCATCCCATTAAACCACTTTTTTGTTCAATCACTATATTTCACACAGCTTCATTAATAAAACGAAATTGCTTCAACCCGCTTCAACTTCAGCCTACTTCATTCAATAACCTAACGAATCCGCTTCATCCAAAATCAACCATTCTAACGCACATACTCAAATATAGCAGCTGCACCCATGCCGACACCAATACACATCGTAACCATGCCGTAACGGCTATCGGGACGTCTACCCATTTCATTAAGTAAACGCGCGGTTAACATTGCCCCTGTAGCACCTAATGGATGACCTAAAGCAATAGCGCCACCATTCACATTCGTACGTGATATATCTAGACCTACTTCTTTAATAGATGCAATCGTTTGAGAAGCAAATGCTTCGTTCAATTCGATCAAATCAATGTCTTCAACAGATAGATTGCTGAGTGACAATACTTCAGGAATCGCATATGCAGGCCCAATACCCATAATTTTCGGGTCAACGCCTA
>NZ_JACYHC010000195.1:0-523 GCF_017152085.1 Staphylococcus sp. EG-SA-2 | reverse complement strand
AATGTTTGAGGTGCATAGAAATCAAAGCCATTATCAAGCTCGACAAAATTTTCATGTTCATATGTTAACTTTTCAATATCAAACTTTCCAAGTATATAACCACTTTGATAAATATTTTTGAACTGATCGCCTTTTGGTTCAATACCTTGTGGACAAATAAGTATGACATCTTGATTATCTACATTAAAGTAATCTGGGCATTCCCACATATATCCAAAATCATCCAACTCTGTATTTATTTCACCTAAATAATGCCAATTAATTATATCTTCAGTATTATAAAGTAATAATCGACCTTGCTGATCATTATTTTGTGCGCCAATGATCGCATAATATTTCTCACTATATTTAAAAACTTTAGGATCTCTAAAATGACTCGTATATCCTTCTGGTTGTTGGCTAATTACTGGCTTTGGAAACTTTTCAACTGAACCGTCTTCTTTCAATCGTGCGATCATCTGACTCGCATGTCGTTGCCAATGATTATCTCGATGATTTCCTGTGTACATATAATATAAATGCC
>NZ_JACYHC010000194.1:0-523 GCF_017152085.1 Staphylococcus sp. EG-SA-2 | reverse complement strand
CTAACGAATTTGTAGCAATGCAAGCACTTGGTAAACTTAGTGATTTATCTGAACACGCAAAAGGTGTTACATCTGTATTCTTAGTATCATTTGCTAACTTTAGCTCTATTGGTATTATTTCAGGTGCGATTAAATCACTTAATGACAAAAAAGGAGATACAGTTGCCCGCTTTGGTTTGAAACTATTATTCGGTGCAACACTAGTATCTTTCATTTCAGCTGCAATCGCTGGATTCTTTATTTAACAAATACATCAACATCGAATTAACCCCTTCAAAATTTTGACTATTCTCAGTCTCTTTGAAGGGTTTTTTTATGTATATCTTTATTTTTTATCATTTTTAATTTTGACATAAAAAAATAGCTCCTCCAAAGCTAAGTTTGAAGGAGATATTGTCTTCTCAACAAATCTATAAATATCAATAATTCGTTGATTTAGCATACATTAAGCTATGCTTTTTTTACAATATGATTAATAAAGTAATCAGTTACTCTATAGTCATCTGTTAATTCAGGATGGAAT
>NZ_JACYHC010000193.1:0-524 GCF_017152085.1 Staphylococcus sp. EG-SA-2 | reverse complement strand
TTGTTTACTCAGATTCAATTACATACGCCTCCAGTCAATTAGTACAATCATTACAATCAGACTATCAGATAAACTTAGTTAAAGTCACCTTTATGATTGACTAAATGTTTTGACATACGACAACATCAGGGTTTGAAGACTTCCTCAAGACAGACCTGTATGATTACGCGCTTGTAATTTTCTCAATGCCAACTTGAATTTCATTTATTAATGATGCAACTTTTCCATGCTATTCAATGCTTGCGAAGTTAGTCCTATTTAAGAGATTACGTTCACACTATTTACTATTCGATTTTCCAGCTTTCCAACTATGCTTTTCTAATCTTTTTTGTGCTATAAATTCTACTGCTTCAAAAATACATACTGCACTGATGAACCAGCTTAGGAAACCAACAACAATGCTAATCAACCACATGTGCGTCATATGTAACATCATCCATGTAACTAAAATACAAACTAATACCCCTGTCATACCAAACACTGCGCCACGACTTACATGCACAGCGACTTTATCACCATATTGC
>NZ_JACYHC010000192.1:0-524 GCF_017152085.1 Staphylococcus sp. EG-SA-2 | reverse complement strand
TTGTTTACTCAGATTCAATTACATACGCCTCCAGTCAATTAGTACAATCATTACAATCAGACTATCAGATAAACTTAGTTAAAGTCACCTTTATGATTGACTAAATGTTTTGACATACGACAACATCGGGGTTCGAAGACTCCCTTAAGACAGACCTGTATAATTACGCGCTTGTAATTTTCTCAATGCCAACTTGAATTTCACTTATTAATGATGCAACTTTTCCATGCTATTCAATGCTTGCAAAGTTAGTCCTAGTTAAGAGATTACGTTCACACTATTTACTATTCGATTTTCCAGCTTTCCAACTATGCTTTTCTAATCTTTTTTGTGCTATAAATTCTACCGCTTCAAAAATACATACTGCACTGATGAACCAGCTTAGGAAACCAACAATAATGCTAATCAACCACATGTGCGTCATATGTAACATCATCCATGTAACTAAAATACAAACTAATACCCCTGTCATACCAAACACTGCGCCACGACTTACATGCACAGCGACTTTATCACCATATTGC
>NZ_JACYHC010000190.1:0-525 GCF_017152085.1 Staphylococcus sp. EG-SA-2 | reverse complement strand
CATCTTGTCTATTAATCACACCCACTGTCTTTTTATTACTCGAAACGACAGGAATCAATTCAATACCTTCCCAAATCATCATATGCGCACAACTTGCTACTGTACTCATAGCATTTACATAAATAGGATTTCGCGTCATCACTTTATCTATTTCGTCGTCGTCCTTTGTATTAATCATCTCTCGACTTGTTACAATACCTACTAATTTATAAGACTCATTGACTACCGGAAATCTTGTATGGCCAGTTCGATTCGCCATACGCTTATAATCTGCTATTTTCATCGTATCAAACAGCACAGATAAATCATCTAATGGCGTCATTATATCTTGAACTATTAAGATATCTTTTCGTATTTTCTGATTAAAAAGTGCTTTGTTGATAATATTTGCAACTAGAAATGTATCATAACTTGATGATAGAACAGGTAAATCATGTTCATTCGCAAAATTAATAACTTTATTAGATGGCTTAAATCCACCAGTAATTAATATAGCCGTACCTCTTTTTAAAGCTTCAATCTGCA
>NZ_JACYHC010000189.1:0-525 GCF_017152085.1 Staphylococcus sp. EG-SA-2 | reverse complement strand
CATCTTGTCTATTAATCACACCCACTGTCTTTTTATTACTCGAAACGACAGGAATCAATTCAATACCTTCCCAAATCATCATATGCGCACAACTTGCTACTGTACTCATAGCATTTACATAAATAGGGTTTCGCGTCATCACTTTATCTATTTCGTCGTCGTCCTTTGTATTAATCATCTCTCGACTTGTTACAATACCTACTAATTTATACGACTCATTGACTACCGGAAATCTTGTATGGCCAGTTCGATTCGCCATACGCTTATAATCTGCTATTTTCATCGTATCAAACAGCACAGACAAATCATCTAATGGCGTCATTATATCTTGAACTATTAAGATATCTTTTCGTATTTTCTGATTAAAAAGTGCTTTGTTGATAATATTTGCAACTAGGAATGTATCATAACTTGATGATAGAACAGGTAAATCATGTTCATTCGCAAAATTAATAACTTTATTAGATGGCTTAAATCCACCAGTAATTAATATAGCCGTACCTCTTTTTAAAGCTTCAATCTGCA
>NZ_JACYHC010000188.1:0-525 GCF_017152085.1 Staphylococcus sp. EG-SA-2 | reverse complement strand
CTAACGAATTTGTAGCAATGCAAGCACTTGGTAAACTTAGTGATTTATCTGAACACGCAAAAGGTGTTACATCTGTATTCTTAGTATCATTTGCTAACTTTAGCTCTATTGGTATTATTTCAGGTGCTATTAAATCACTTAATGACAAAAAAGGAGATACAGTTGCCCGCTTTGGTTTGAAATTATTATTCGGTGCAACACTAGTATCTTTCATTTCAGCTGCAATCGCTGGATTCTTTATTTAACAAATACATCAACATCGAATTAATCCCTTCAAAATTTTGACTATTCTCAGTCTCTTTGAAGGGGTTTTTTCTTATGTATATCTTTATTTTTTATCATTTTTAATTTTGACATAAAAAATAACTCCTCCAAAGCTAAGTTTGAAGGAGATATTTTCTTCTCAACAAATCTATAAATATCAATAATTCGTTGATTTAGCATACATTAAGCTATGCTTTTTTTACAATATGATTAATAAAGTAATCAGTTACTCTATAGTCATCTGTTAATTCAGGATGGAAT
>NZ_JACYHC010000187.1:0-8000 GCF_017152085.1 Staphylococcus sp. EG-SA-2 | reverse complement strand
ATTAGTATTTGACTCTGTTGATTTTGTTTCATCTTTTGGAGTATCATTGCCACATGCAGTAAGCACCACCGCTGACATTGATAACACTGCTAATGATTTTAATTTCATAATATCACTCTCTCTTCCTATTTTTGAAACTCATAACAAAAGCTTATATGCTATATAGATTGTATTACCCCTTGTTTTTAATTTTATTCATAATTATTACAAATATTTTTAAATTAATCGTCATGCGTTACTTTCGTTCGTACTCCTTTTATAAATGAACCATGTAATATAAGCATGCTATTATCGACTCAGTTTGTCTAATGCTTTCTTTGGTACTTCTTCCTTTTCAACTTCTTCAAAAGTTTCTACATGATGACCTTTATGTGTAATTTTCAAGTATCTATGCGGTTTAACATCAAATGTAGCAGTATACATTAATTGCGTCTCTTTCCCTTCTTTATTAAAAGCACTTTGAGTATAACTTCGGAGTTGATCATCCATTCTAGTAGACACCTCTGTCGTTTTAACATAAGAATCATCTTCCTTTACTAATGGGTTAAATTGATCTGTTATACCATGAGAGTCTATTGTTTTTAAAATGAATAAAGCAGCATAAGCGCCAATGATAGTAAGTGCAAGATATGTTATTGTTTTTAAAATCGTTTTCAAAAGATCACCTCTGACAAAATATAAAATAGGATGCCTCTGAAAACAACTTACATAATTGTAATTAAAGTGTAAGTATTAGGAGAAAATGATGGTATTTGAACCTGAAAGATACGAATCGTTTTTAAACTAAGTTATTTTATAGAGACTTTATTATGGAATTGAAAGAAGTTAATTTTAAGGTTGTCGAATGTAAAAACATATTGATTAACCATAAAAGAGAAATTATATTTGTAGATTTCGGCATAAACGTCATTAAAGAATTTTCTATATGATAGTGCTAATCATAACAAAGAAAGCTAGGCACCTTTAGATACCTAACTTTCAAAGTATTAGCAATAAAACACTGTATATACTAATTCAACTTAATTTCAAACTTGTTCAATGTCATTAACACTTTTCACAAGTTTGAAAGTTACATTTTTTATATCGGCTGTATTAATTTTTACATTTTCCCTATCTTTTTGTAGCTCTTTATGCGACTCTAATGTATATTTACCGCCATCTTTTGTATTTATGACGATGTTACCTTTAGGCAAATGTTCTCCCATATATAAGCCATAAGAAATATGAGCAAATCTTATGATATGATCCAATTCCTTTAAAGTGACAACTTCTTTATTAAGAGTAATATTTCTCTTAGGTGTATATACTCTATCAGCAACTGTGTATGTTCCTTCTAAATGTATACGAACTTGGTTTTCATTTAAAGGTCTCTCTGAATAAACCCAATTCCTAGATTTATTAGATTTTCCATTTATTGTATCCTTGCTGTATCTATCGTAAAGTTTTTTAACCAAAGCTTTTTCTGAATTATTTGGTACTTCTTCAACTTTTTGTAATTGTTTATCTTGTACACTTGAGGAATTTTGTGTTGACGCGTCTGCTTTTGGATATATTCCAAATGTTCCCCCATAGATGATACCTAGCGATAGAATAGATTTTAATAGAATTGAATTTTTCGAGTCATTTTTTTTGAACATATTTAATTACCTCCTTGAAGTAAAACTTTATTTTCTTCAATTATAAAAATAATAGACGTGCTCATGAATTAAATTCATCTTAACTCTTGATTAACTTTAATTTGCTACCACTCTGAATTTAATAACTATAAATCGTCTACACATAATTGGACTAAATCTAAGAGAATAGAATTTGTTAATTTAAAATAGTAAGCAATTCAAAGTTATATGTGTAATAGATAAAATAGATATCCCTATAGTGATGCGTTACTAGCTAAACATAGTAACACATTAGAAGATAATGAAGTTAAGGAGTTACTGGATTGTTTCGACTATGTAATTAAGTATAAAAATATCCAACGACAAAACGTAATTATAAAATGGTAAAAGCTATGGTACAGTTTCAAATTGCTAATGACATGCGTATCGGTGAGCTACTTGCAATAAAGAGAGTAAATATAAACTATGAAGATAAAACGCTAGATATCGACGGTAAAGTTAATTGGATAACTGAAAAATGACGGGAGCATCCGGAGTAAAAGAGACAACTAGAACAAGTAACAGCTATAGGGCTATAGGCCTCACTATCCATAGCATCGACTTACTAAGAACACTTATGCTTGTAATGATAAGTTTATTAATATAGGGTACATATTCACAAATGCAGCTGGTGGCCCTATCGACTCGAACAAAATTAGCAACATTATTAAAGGGGGCACTATCAAAGAGACAACTGAGATTAGTTCTATTAAGAAACCTGTAACGACGCATACATTACATCATTCGCATATATCTACACTTGCTCAATTAGGAATTAACTTAAAAGCAATGCAAGAGCATGTAGGTCATTCAGATTATAAAAAATCTAGAGATATACACACATGTTACTAATCAGATGGCGAAAGATATGATGAATAAATTTGAACGATTGGGGAGTTAAAATTGGAAAAAGATGATATACTAGCAGAAATTAAGCCTATGCTCAATTTTGATGAGCAAATAGCGAAATTAAAACAGATGAATATATTTTTTAATATTATTGACACCGAAAAAGCAAATGAAATTCTTAGAAAAAATAATTACTTCTTCAAACTAGCTTATTTCCGAAAAAATTTCGAAAAAAAGAATGGCGGCTATTTCATAGAATTTGCTTATTTATCAGATTTAGCAACTATAGATATGAAATTAAGATACACAATGTTGCATTTAACTTTAGATATTGAACATAGTTTAAAGTGTCTAGTCTTAAAACTAATAACAGAAAATAACCAAGAAGATGGTTATAAAATAATAGATGAGTTCTTATGCATTGATAAATCATATAGCAATTCAAATTTTGACACAAATTCAAGAACACCAGAAGAAGTTATGGAAACCAAAATCAAAAATAAAAACGAAATATTCAAGCATATGAATAAACGAGGACAACTACCCGAGAAGTTGAATAAATACTATCAAAATCCACCCGCATGGGTTTGCATTGAATTCATGCAACTAGGTCAATTCGTTTCGTTTCTCAACTTCTATTACAAGAAGTACAATGACGAAGAATTGAGAGTTGCTAATATTTTAATGCCTTTAGTTAAAAATATAAGAAACAAATCAGCTCATAACCAACCCATCATAGCAAATCTAAATTATGACAGTAGATCTCCTCAATATTTATTTGAAAAAGGGAATAATATAGGCATATCTAGAAACATGTTCGGAATAAAAAATTTCATAGATACTTTCGCTACGCTAGAATTACATAATCAAGTTTGTAGTAATGCAATTATCCAAGCAAGATATCACGATTTGGACCAACTTCAAAAGCGATATAAAAGAAACGAAAGCTATTATAATAATGCATTAGCTATCAAAAGATTTTTTATAGCTTTAGATAAAATTATTGACTTCAACAGACCAAAAGTATAAACTATCTAGTGAGGAAAGAGACTTATAGGTCTCGCGAGTTATTTTAATTCGTATGCAAGAAAAAGAAGAGCTATGCATTTTATTTAAAATGCGTAGTTCTTTTTTTATGCATCTAAATTCATATTATTTTTGCAATATAAACATATCTTTGTGCAAATTCCGAACACAAAACATTCACATCATCCTTTTTTGCCCTTTTCTGTCCCTTTTCTATATCCCAAACATAAAAAAATCCCCCATAAGCCTATGCCTACGAGGGTTATAATATATTAAATATTATTGTTCTTCTTTAACATATGGTAATAATGCCATATGACGAGAACGTTTGATAGCTGTAGTCAACATACGTTGATATTTAGCTGAAGTACCAGTTACACGACGTGGTAAAATTTTACCGCGTTCTGAGATAAAACGTTTTAATAATTCAGTGTCTTTGTAGTCGATATGTGTAATACCATTTGCTGTGAAATAGCATACTTTTTTACGACGACGTCCGCCTCTTCTTGGTCCACCTGCCATGATTGTGTGCCTCCTTTGATAATTTTTTCGCTTTAATTTCGTTAATTTTTATTAGAATGGTAAGTCATCATCACTTATATCAATCGGTCCGTTTGCATTTGCAAATGGATTATCAGATTGTTTCGTGTTTGATGAATTATTGTACGAATTGTTTTGTCCTGATTGTTGACCACCGAATCCTTGACCGTAATCTTGGAATTCATTTTGTTGACGTTGGCCACCATTTTGTTGCGCATTTTTAGGTTCAAGGAATTGAACGCTATCACACACAACTTCAGTAACAAACACACGACGACCTTCTTGATTTTCATAATTACGGGATTGTAAGCGACCATCTACACCAGCTAAACTACCTTTAGATAAATAGTTATTTACATTATCTGCTTGTCTTCTAAAAACAACACAGTTAATAAAATCTGCTTCGCGCTCCCCTTGAGCATTCGTGAACGTACGATTTACTGCAAGAGTGAATGTCGCTACACTCACACCTGAGGGAGTGGTTCTGTATTCCGGATCTTTCGTTAAACGACCTACTAATACAACTCTATTTAGCATTTAAACGCCCCCTCTAATTATTACTTGTCTTCGTCTTCACGAATAACCATGTAACGAATGATATCGTCACTGATTTTAGCTAGACGTTGGAATTCGTCAGTAGCTTTGTTGTTATCAGATTTAACACGTACGATGTTGTAGAAGCCATCTTTGAAATCATTGATTTCATAAGCTAGGCGACGTTTACCCCAGTCTTTTGCTTCTAAAACTTCTGCACCTTCAGTAGCTAAGATACCGTTGAAACGTTCAACTAACGCTTTTTTAGCATCTTCCTCAATGTTTGGGCGTACGATGTACATAACTTCATATGTTCTCATTTTATATTTGCACCTCCTTGTGGTCTATACGGCTTATCAATCTTAAAACAGATAAGCAAGGAATAATTTTCATTACTCACAATAAAGAATTATATCATGCGCCATTACTTTTTACAATAATAATTCAAACTACTCTTCATATCATTTTTGACATTAATTCATTTGAAATTTTCTATGATATTTTTAAAAATACACTTCACAAAAGCGAACGCATGTTCTATAATGGTTGTGAGGTGGTAAGGAATGAATTTAAATATTGATTGGTCTAAAGATTTTCAAGAATTCCAAGAGATACTTAATAGTGGCATTCATCCTGAATGGCTTTATTGTGCAAAGGCTAATCTTGTTTTAGAGCCTGCTTATACTGGCGAAGGCAAACAATTTTTCAGCACTCAAGATATTATTTACGCGAGTAAAATCATTCCATTCTTTTAATAAATTATACGCATAATTAAAAGAGGCGAACAATTGATTCCGCCTCTTCTACATATATACTATTTAATTAACTTCACTCTATCGTTTATACATTAAATCTGAAATGAACGATATCGCCATCTTGCATAATATATTCTTTACCTTCTAATCGTTGTCTGCCCGCTTCTTTAGCGCCACTTTCGCCGCCATATTGTACATAGTCATCATAACTTGTTACTTCGGCACGGATAAATCCACGTTCAAAATCAGTATGAATGATACCAGCACATTGAGGTGCAGTCATACCTTGTTTAAATGTCCAAGCACGTACTTCTTGCACACCAGCAGTAAAATATGTTGATAATCCTAATAATTCATAAGTTGTTCTAATTAATCGATCTAATCCTGGTTCTTCGATACCTAAATCTTCTAAGAACATTTCTTTATCTTCATCATCTAATGTAGCAATTTCTTCTTCAATTTTTGCACTAATAACAATCACTTCAGAGTCTTCTTGCGCTGCATATTCACGAATCGCTTTTACTTTATCATTATCATCATCACCAATTTCATCTTCACCAACATTAGCGATATAAAGCATTTTTTTAGAAGTCAGTAATTGCGCTTGATTCACCCATTTTTGATCTTCTTCATTAAAGTCAATACTACGAGCGGGTTTACCATTTTCTAAAGCTTCTTTAATAGTTGTTAAAATACGTACTTCCATTTCAGCAGTCTTATCTTTTTGACGTGCTAATTTTTCAATTCTAGGCAAACGTTTCTCAACAGATTCTAAGTCCGCTAGTACTAATTCCATATTAATAACTTCAATATCATCAATAGGGTCTACTCGACCAGCAACATGAGTTACGTTATCATCATCAAATGCACGAACGACCTGACAAATCGCATCTACTTCTCTAATATGTGATAAGAATTTATTACCTAACCCTTCTCCCTTTGAAGCACCTTTCACAATACCAGCGATATCTGTAAATTCAAATGTAGTCGGCAATGTCTTTTTAGGTTGAACCATTTCTTCTAATTTAAGTAATCTAGCATCTGGCACTTCTACTATCCCTACATTAGGATCAATCGTAGCGAATGGATAGTTCGCTGCTAAAGCACCTGCTTTTGTTATTGCATTAAATAATGTTGATTTACCAACGTTTGGCAATCCAACGATACCTGCTGTTAAAGCCATTAATCATTCTCCTATCTTTGTGTATCATCATGAGATTCGATGATTTTTTTAAGTTTTTTATCAAACGTTTGACGTGGAATCATAATACTTCTTTGACAATTTTCACATTTAATTCTTATGTCTGCACCCATTCTAATAATCTTAAAACGGTTTGTTCCACACGCATGTTGTTTTTTCATTTCTACTATATCATTTATTCCATATTTTGACGCCATTAAATATGACCTCCATGTATTATAAACTACTAAACACCGTTTTCACTATGATTATAAGCAGTCATAATTGGTTGAGGTGTTTTAATACCTTCTTGTAAAAACATTTTTTGTACTTCTTTGCGAATAATTCGAGCTCCAGCAAATCCTTCACCTGGAATTGTTTCTGCAGATATTCTCAATATTACTCTTGTATCTTCAATAGCATCAATACCAATAACAACCGGATCACTAACAAATAAGTAATATTTACTACGTAAAGAAGTAAATAGTTTGTTTAGTTTTTTATCAACATTATCAATGTTTTCTTCGACAGACACTGGAATTTTAACGATAGCTGTACCATTTGTAATTGAGTAGTTCGTTATTTCACCCATACTACTATTTGGTAAAATTGTTAATTCTCCTGAAATTGTATTGATTCGTGTTGAACGAAGTCCTATTGATTTAACCGTTCCCTCTGCCACAGTCGTACCACCATTGTTTATTTTAACATAATCACCTACATCAAATTGACTTTCAAATATAATGAAAAATCCAGTAATAACGTCTTTAACAATGGTTTGAGCACCAAAACCTACTGCTAAACCTACGACACCAGCACTTGCAATAACACCTTCAACACTAATGCCAAATTTACTTAAAATCGTCGTAATAACTATAAACCAAACGATATACTTCACTACATTTTGAACAAGAGATATTAAAGTTTTAGAGCGCTTTTTGTTACTCTTTTTACTCTTATTTTGAATCTTAAATCCCTGTTCAATCATTTTATTCAGTATTTTAATAACTATGAGGGCTACGATAATATAAATAACAATCATAGCGATTTTAGTTGCAATGTTTTCATATGTTTCTATTTTTGTTAATGGCTCAAATAGAGATGAAATAATATTCATGACTTGATTCATGATAAGCGTTACTCCCTTCTATATGATATATCAATATTGTATTCATATTTTTATATACTTCCAACCTACGAAAGTCTCAATATATCTAGAATCAAATGTTCACTGATTACAATTTATTTACACTTGCACAAAGAGTTATTATATAAAATTGTGTAACTATTTACCATACCTACGATTTAATTGTTCAATTATTCTTAGAAAATCTTCTTGTGAATCAAACTCAAATGAGATTTTACCAACCGATTTTTTTATTGATATATCTACTTTGGTACCATACTGTTCTCGCAACTGTCGTTCTTGTTGCTTTATAAATTTAGGCTTAGTTATATCTA
>NZ_JACYHC010000186.1:0-527 GCF_017152085.1 Staphylococcus sp. EG-SA-2 | reverse complement strand
CCTCCAATATAGTTACCGATAAAAGCCGCAGCGATATTCGAAATAGCTGGTATGAAGTGCAATGTATCAACTTGATAAATTAAACCACCCATAAATAAGCAACTGTTGTAAACGACGTGTTCATAACCCATAAAGGCGAATATGGTAACACCGAACATCATGACAAACATTTTTGCGAGTACATCGTCAATTTGCATGGCAATAACTAATGAAATATTGATAAAGAAATTGGCGAAGATCGCTTTCATTAATATACTTACAAAACCAGTAGACAACGTTTTGTGCTCAATAACTGCTGATAACTGATTTAACATATCTGGCGTCATTACATTTGAAAAACGCATGAAACTAAATAAAATAGCAGCACCTAAAATATTTCCTGCAAAGCATAATAAAAATATTTTCAATACTCTAGTCGGTTTAATTACTTTATAATACAGGCCTACAGTAAAGTACATGAAGTTACTGGTTAGTAGTTCGGAGTTTGTAAATAAAATGAGTACTAACGCAAAGCTGAATGTAATGGC
>NZ_JACYHC010000185.1:0-527 GCF_017152085.1 Staphylococcus sp. EG-SA-2 | reverse complement strand
TTATCATAATAATGCGTATAAAATGTACTACGGTTAACATCAGCTAAATCTGCAATTTGTTGCACAGTAATCTCTTCTAATTGGTGTTGATGTAAAAGTTCAATAAATGCATTTCTCATTGCAACTTGTGATTTTCTAATACGTCGATCTATAGTCATTTATATCAAGTCCTCCCCATTGATTATAAACAATTATAAACGTTATGTTCATTATCCCACAAATCTCCAACATTGATGATTGGCACACAATGTTTACCTGTTTAATATAGGTGATACAAACAAACAGAAAAAGGTGATAACAATGAACCAACATTTACTAGGAAATCCAAAATTAACTGTAACTCATGTCAATGAAGTGAAAACCGGTATTAACCACATCGTTGTCGACAGTGTTCAATATGGAAATCAAGAAATGATTATGGAAAAAGATGTCACTGTGGAAATGCGCGATGGCGAAAAATTATATATTAATATTTTCAGACCAAATAAAGATGGCAAATTCCCTGTAGTTATGTCTGCAGATACTTA
>NZ_JACYHC010000184.1:0-527 GCF_017152085.1 Staphylococcus sp. EG-SA-2 | reverse complement strand
TGCATGAGTAATTCGAGCTTGTTTTTATAAAGAAGAAAGTAATTTTTAGTGTAATCATGATTAAGTTCCTAGGAAGATTGGGTAAATAATAACCATTAAGCGAATAAGGAGATGTTAAAAAATGGCAACTCAAGATCCTAGAACAAAATTTAAAACAACGGAATATGAAAAACAAGAACAAGAGGTACCGGGTTTACAATCTGAAATGACGCCAGCACCTGATTGTGGCGAAACGTCTTACCAAGGTCATCAACGCTTACAAGGCTATAAAATGTTAGTCACAGGTGGTGACTCAGCAATAGGGCGTGCAGCAGCAATTGCGTATGCTAAAGAAGGTGCAGATGTAGCGATTAACTATCTTCCGAGTGAAGAACAAGATGCACAAGAAGTACGCCAAGTAATTGAAGAAAGTGGTCAAAAGGCAGTGTTAATTCCTGGTGATATAAGAGATGAGCAGTTCAACTATGACCTTGTTGAACAAGCATATCAACAATTAGGTGGCTTAGATAATGTTACTTTAGTTGCTG
>NZ_JACYHC010000183.1:0-527 GCF_017152085.1 Staphylococcus sp. EG-SA-2 | reverse complement strand
AGTTGGTTTCGTCATGATTCTATTTGCATTTAAAACTCAATTCGGGCATGCCAGTTTCACAAATTTATATGAACACGGCATATTCGCTAAAGGTGCTTCTGGATTCTTTATGTCTTTCCAAATGGCATTATTCTCATTTGTAGGAATTGAAATGATTGGTGTTACAGCTGGGGAAACAAAAGATCCAGTTAAAACAATTCCAAAGGCAATTAACAGTGTACCCATTAGAATTTTAATATTTTACGTTGGTGCGTTAGCGGTTATCATGTCTATTATCCCTTGGCAGCAAGTTGATCCTGATAACAGTCCATTCGTAAAATTATTCGCATTGATCGGAATTCCGTTTGCTGCGGGCTTGATTAATTTTGTAGTATTAACCGCTGCTGCTTCATCATGTAACAGTGGTATATTCTCAAATAGCCGTATGCTTTTCGGTTTATCAAGTCAACAACAAGCACCTCCGAACTTTTCTAAGACGAATAAATATGGCGTTCCACATGTTGCAATCTTTGCTTCATCAGCATTAT
>NZ_JACYHC010000182.1:0-527 GCF_017152085.1 Staphylococcus sp. EG-SA-2 | reverse complement strand
TGCATGAGTAATTCGAGCTTGTTTTTATAAAGAAGAAAGTAATTTTTAGTGTAATCATGATTAAGTTCCTAGGAAGATTGGGTAAATAATAACCATTAAGCGAATAAGGAGATGTTAAAAAATGGCAGCTCAAGATCCTAGAACAAAATTTAAAACAACGGATTATGAAAAACAAGAACAAGAGGTACCGGGTTTACAATCTGAAATGACGCCAGCACCTGATTGTGGCGAAACGTCTTACCAAGGTCATCAACGCTTACAAGGCTATAAAATATTAGTCACAGGTGGTGACTCAGCAATAGGGCGTGCAGCAGCAATTGCGTATGCTAAAGAAGGTGCAGATGTAGCGATTAACTATCTTCCGAGTGAAGAACAAGATGCACAAGAAGTACGCCAAGTGATTGAAGAAAGTGGTCAAAAGGCAGTGTTAATTCCTGGTGATATAAGAGATGAGCAGTTCAACTATGACCTTGTTGAACAAGCATATCAACAATTAGGTGGCTTAGATAATGTTACTTTAGTTGCTG
>NZ_JACYHC010000181.1:0-528 GCF_017152085.1 Staphylococcus sp. EG-SA-2 | reverse complement strand
AATAATATTTTTCAATCCTTTAAATAGAGGAATAGACTGCCGACAGAGTCCGAGACTTTGTGGGTAGTTTTTTTAGTTTTGATAACGGAAGTTAGAGGCTCTCTGTCAAATTGGGCAGATGCGTTCAGTATCGGAATTTAGGCTACTAAACATGTCCTAGCTTTAGCTCAGAATGGACGACGGAAGCTGGGCAATCAAACATGGCTAGCTCTATGCCAAAACGGGCAGATGAGCTTGATAACGGAAGTTAGGCTAGTAAACGTGTCCTAACTTCCTTTTTGCATTTTGAAGTGTAAAGTTTTCAACATAATACTATTAGTTCGGTCATGTATCGGACTGATGGAAAAGCGTTTCACTTTTAATGGCTCATTAAGAACGGCCTGAAAATGTTTGGCGTATTTAGTGCAATGATAGTTTTGACATTTAGTTTCTAATTGGTCATTACTGCCGAGCAAATCTAGTAGAGTAATCATGTAAATCTTTAATGTGTCAGTTGGTTCACTAGCGGTGTTAACAATTACGGAAATT
>NZ_JACYHC010000180.1:0-528 GCF_017152085.1 Staphylococcus sp. EG-SA-2 | reverse complement strand
TGGCTTAAATATCACATATCATTAAATATAGCGTTTTATAACGGAGGCGTTTGTTATGACTAAAGAAACAGATAATAAAAAAACAGTAGCGACTTCTGACAACAAAGACACACAGCAACAAAATCAAACTGAAGAAGATGAACGTCAAGGTTTGAATGGTTATCGTAAAACAGATCTTGATTTAGAAATTGAGCAAGAGCTACGTGAAATGATGAAAACAGGAGAAAATGAAACGAAAAACGACTACAAAAAGTTTAAAGTGTTTTCACTTATTTCAACACTTGTCATTGTCATTTTAGCAATTATAAGATTTGTTCATAAAATGATTTAATTAGAGTGAGACATTGTTTTATGTCTCAGGATCCAGTTATTCAGTATAGCTACAATATTGGTTCTTCATCTTTTATGGTGGGAAGGTAAAACTTCCTGCTTTTTTTAATACACAAAAAGCGCAATTGCCTCTATAATTTAAAGTGACCAAACCCAAACTAAAGGAGACAAGTGCGCCTATGTGTAATGATACCTTAG
>NZ_JACYHC010000179.1:0-529 GCF_017152085.1 Staphylococcus sp. EG-SA-2 | reverse complement strand
TCAACACACTTTGGAAATTATCTACGTCTTTGATTGTGTTGTATCATTTCTCTTGCATTTTCTCGAGTTAAATCAGTAACACTTGCACCTGAAATCATTCGTGCAATTTCATCTACTTTATCATCGCTAATTAACTCTTGAACTTGTGTTGTTGTACGATCATCTTTTGATGATTTCGAAATTAATAAATGATGGTCGCTCATCGATGCAACTTGTGGTAAGTGAGAGATACAAATAACTTGTATATATTCAGCTATATCTCGCATTTTCTCTGCCATTTTTTGTGCAGCTTGTCCAGATACACCTGAGTCAACCTCATCGAATAAAATTGCAGTTTGACCTCTCGATTTAACAAAAATACTTTTTAACGCTAACATAATTCTAGAAAGTTCTCCACCTGACGCAATTTTATTTAAACTTTTTAATGGTTCCCCTTTATTTGGACTGATTAAAAATTCTACAAATTCGATTCCATCAATATTCGGTTCTTCTAATTTTTTAAATGAAATCTCAAGATTTGCGTCTTTCA
>NZ_JACYHC010000178.1:0-529 GCF_017152085.1 Staphylococcus sp. EG-SA-2 | reverse complement strand
CTGTACGACAACATATAGGTTTTGTATCTCATAGTTTACTGGAAAAGTTTCAAGAGGGTGAAAGAGTAATCGATGTGGTGATAAGCGGTGCTTTTAAATCAATTGGTGTTTATCAAGATATTGATGATGAGGTACGTAATGAAGCACATCATTTACTTAAATTAGTTGGAATATCTGCTAAAGCGCAACAATATATTGGTTATTTATCTACAGGTGAAAAACAACGAGTGATGATTGCACGAGCTTTAATGGGGCAACCTCAGGTTTTAATTTTAGATGAGCCAGCAGCTGGTTTAGACTTTATTGCTCGTGAGTCACTATTGAATATACTTGACTCATTGTCAGATTCATATCCAACGCTTGCGATGATTTATGTGACGCACTTTATTGAAGAAATTACTGGTAACTTTACTAAAATTTTGCTATTAAAAGATGGGGAAAGTGTACAACAAGGATTAATAGATGATATTTTGACATCTGAAAACATGTCACGATTTTTCCAGAAAAATGTAGCAGTTCAAAGATGGAA
>NZ_JACYHC010000177.1:0-531 GCF_017152085.1 Staphylococcus sp. EG-SA-2 | reverse complement strand
TTTAAAACACGACTTTGTAGTAAATATTGAACATCATATTTATTAGCAAGTTCTGCTAAAAAATCTAATAAAGTTTGGGTGTCGATTTTACCATTAATAAAATCAGCTTTAAGTAGTTTTGATTGTTGTCTTTCTTCTTCATTCGCACATTTTTTAAAATATCCCCACATATGATCAAAAGCATTACATACACTTCCTATACTCGGTTCAATTAACAAAGCATCATCAATCATTTGTTGAACTTGATGAAGTGATAAATCCGTTTTTAAAGCATTCCTTATCATTTGGTAAGACTGTTGACTGTGTAACAATACATGATATTTTTCCTCACGCCAAAGCTGTTCGATATAGCCACGTTCTTTCATAAAATTACCTCCGATAATTAATGTTAATATACATGCATGTAGTATAGCAATAAAAATGAATGCGCTATCAAAAATGGTGTAGGTGTTTATATAAAATGATAATAGAGTGTTGCAAATATTTTTGGAACCGGTTACAATAAAGTGGAATAAATGGAACCGGTTCTAA
>NZ_JACYHC010000176.1:0-8173 GCF_017152085.1 Staphylococcus sp. EG-SA-2 | reverse complement strand
AGGCTATCCAAGAAGCACAAGCATCTCAAGCTAAAGTATTGGCTGAATCAACAAATAAAGTTGAAAAGAATGCTGTTACTGAAGATAAAGCTGACAGTAAAGATTCGAAGGTTGCTGGAGTGAATACATCAACAGACGCTAAGACGGATACTAAAGCAGAAAATGCAGGCGATGGCACTGCTACTAAAGTAGATAAAGAGGATCAAATTTCTGCAACTGAAGCAATTGAAAAAGCCAGCGTTGAGCAGTCTAAAAATGAAAATGCAGCTGAGACTTCAAATAAAGAAGCTACAGTAGATGCAGACGCGCAACATGATGCTGAACAACAAGTAGCAGAAGCCCATGCAGAAGCTTCTAAACAAGCTACTTCGAACGATTCATTGGAAGCGAAAGCAGAAAATGACAGCACAGCTTCACAGTCAGAAATGTCAGAACCAAAACCTCAAGAAGAGAAAAAAGGTTTCTTCGCACGTTTATTCAACCTGTAAACTTGTGATTTGAACACAAATTTAATACTCAATTCATATATAGCTTTGATTTAAAAACTGATTTTTTATAAACCTATAGAACTGTAATTTACTTTCAAATTTAATACTCAATTCATAAAACCTGAAACAAGCTGATATACTCCATTCAATATCTACTTTGAAGAGAGCATATCAAACTAATTTGTTTCAGGTTTTTTAATTATTCATTATGATTAATATTGAATTTTGAATAAATTTTTATAGTATGTTACTTTTAAATGGGATGGCTCCTGTGTATTCCTAAATAGATTCATCTTAATAAGCCCATTCAATTTAAATGTTTGGCTGTGTTAGTAAATGACGAATCACACAAGGGCACACTCATATTCACATTTACTACAAACGCCTTTTTTCTCAAACAAAAATATTTGTTTACGGTAGCTTTTGAACTACCACCTGCACACACGAACCCTCAAAAGATGCTAATTTTGATTCGACAGAATTTTTTACAACGTGTTTGTTCGAAGCGTCTTTTCAAGGTTGATCATTTATTATCTTTTTATTCAATAAATATGAGGTTAGCAATTTTTATCAAACCGTCATAGCCACATCTCGATTCAAGGATGCATTTGTTTTCTCATATCTTATCTCTTATGACAGTGCACGATATATATCTTTTCCAAATATTCATCACTTTTTTCCTGTTAAAATCATTTCTATTATTAACGCTGTAATGACAACTTATTTAATTTATTGCATTTAATGCCCTGCTTCATTTTCAAATATCAACTTTAATCGACTAGGTCATAACACTATTAACCCTTTTCACCTTTCTCTACTAAATTCAAAACGATTTGTTTACAAATTCCCTTATGCCAACGGTCGAATTTCATCATGTTTACATTTAATTGCAAATGCCCTCTTGAAATATTTTAAAATTAATATTATTCTTAGCATACTAGTCGGAATTATATTCAAAAATTTGAGGAGTGACGTTCATGAATGCTTTTCTTACACTGATTAATATTATTGTATTGGTGATTTTCATCGTAATATTGCACATGATGGCTCGCAAACATATATCTTTTGCGAAACGTGTGTTTACAGCTTTAGGTATCGGCATTGTATTTGGCGTGTTATTACATCTTGTCTATGGAACACATTCGAATGTTATTACATCAACAAGTGACTGGTTCAACATTGTCGGACAAGGTTACGTTGCATTGTTGCAAATGATTGTGATGCCTTTAATTTTCATTTCTATTGTCGCTGCATTCACTAAAATTCAAATCGGAGAAAAGTTTGCTAAAATTGGTAGTCTCATTTTTATCTTTTTAATTGGCACTGTCACCATTGCTGCAATTGTTGGTGTTGTGTATGCCTTGGTGTTTGGTTTAGATGCATCAACAATTAATCTTGGTAACGCTGAACAAGCACGTGGAAGCGAAATTGCTAAACAAGCGAAAGATTTAACAGCACATACGTTACCACAACAAATTTTGGAATTATTGCCTAAAAATCCATTCTTAGATTTCACTGGACAACGTGCAACTTCCACGATTGCTGTCGTGATATTTGCTTCGTTTATAGGATTTGCTTATTTACGCGTAGCACGCAAACAACCTGATCATGGTGAATTGCTTAAGCGTGCGATTGACGCTATCTATTCACTAGTAATGGCGATTGTGACGTTCGTCTTACGTTTAACGCCATACGGTGTATTAGCAATTATGGCCAACACATTATCGACAAGTGACTTTGGCGCCATTTGGACTTTAGGAAAATTCTTAATCGCATCGTACGCTGCATTAATTACGATGTATATCATTCACTTAATTATTTTAAGCCTGTTAGGTATTAGCCCAATTCGCTATGTTAAAAAGACTTTGGAAGTATTAATCTTTGCATTCACATCACGCTCAAGCGCGGGTGCCTTACCATTGAATGTACAAACACAAACAAGACGTCTAGGCGTGCCAGAAGGTATTGCCAATTTCGCTGCGACATTTGGATTGTCGATTGGACAAAATGGTTGTGCAGGCATTTACCCTGCCATGCTTGCAATTATGGTCGCACCCGTCGCTAATGTAGAAATTGATTTACAATTTATTGTAACGTTAATCGCTGTCGTGATTATTAGTTCATTCGGCGTTGCTGGCGTCGGTGGCGGGGCTACATTTGCATCCATATTGGTGTTGTCAACGTTAAACTTGCCAGTCGCTTTAGCCGGCGTGCTCATCTCCGTTGAACCATTGATTGACATGGGTAGAACAGCATTAAACGTGAACGATTCAATGCTAGCTGGTACAGGTACCGCCAAGTTAACTAAACATTGGGATAAAGATACTTTCGATTCAAATGATAATGCTGCATTAACTTCACACTAATTCATTGCAAGAAATACCCGCCCCCTCTAGCTATACTTATCATTTTAAGCTAGAGGGGGGCGGGTTATTTTGGTATCTTGCTATCGCTGTATTAAGCCTGATTTTTGCAATTGTTCTAACATATCTAATCTTGCTTTGTTTCCTAGGAACATCTCAATTTGCTGCGACCATGTTTCTTTGCGATTCCCGTTTGTACGTTGATCATAGTACTCGCTGATTGTCTGGTCGTAATCTGCCATTTGTGCATACTGTGTTTCCTTATCAGCATGATACTTATTATGATGGAAGACATGGTCAAATGGTAAGCGTGGCTTGGCTGCACCATTTTCATCATCTGCGGGTTCCCCTACTGCCATACCAAATACCGGGAAGACATAGTCAGGTAAGTCTAAAATTTCTCGAACTCGTTCAACATCATTTCTTAATGATCCTAAAAAGACAATGCCATACCCCATATCTTCAGCAGTTACCGCAATATTTTCAGCAACTAATGCTGCATCGATTGCACCTACTAGCAAACCTTCCGTTGAACCATATGCATTTTCCATATCAGTTTCAGCATGTTGATCAACTAAATGATGACGATAATAATCAATAACAAAGACGAATAAATAGCCATTTTCTACAACATAAGGTTGTCCAGAAACTTCTCGTAAATTTTCTTTAATCTTCTCATCGTCGATACCAATAATTGAGTATGCTTGTAGGAAACTTGACGTCGAAGCGCTTTGTCCAGCTTCTACCAATTTCTTAACAACGTCTTCACTTAAAGGTTTATTCTTAAATTTTCTAACAGAATGATGCTTTTTCACAAGATTATATACATAATCTGACACGTTACCCACTCCTCGATACTTTACAGTTAATTAAAAATCTTCATATTGCAATTGTACACGTCCAAACTTTTTTATAGCAATTATTTGCTTATAAGTTAATAATTGAACTTTTAAAAATATTGTCTCGTACTTGAAAATTCCAGTTTCTCACTAATCACCTTCATCCATCTCGAACAAATATTCTCACACCATTATCAATAAGGTTGACTTAGTTGAGAATACAAATCTTCTTTTTTTACATTTTTTACATTAAAATCAAGATATTAAATATAGACACAACCTTTTAAATCATCAACTACAAAATCCATTATCAAAGCACTTTATATTATCTTTCTTTATTTTAAAAGTAATCGTTCACTTTACAAAGTTATCCAGTTGACTATTCTGGATCAAAATGTAATAATGCTAACTAAGAGATTAGAATTATTATAATTAAGCACAATCAATTGATAGTTCTAATTCATACTTAAATTCTTAGGAGGAAGATATTTATGTCATTAATTAACAAAGAAATCTTACCATTTACAGCGCAAGCTTTCGATCCAAAAAAAGATCAATTTAAAGAAGTTACACAAGAAGATTTAAAAGGTTCTTGGAGCGTAGTATGCTTCTATCCTGCTGACTTCTCATTCGTTTGTCCAACTGAATTAGAAGACTTACAAAACCAATATGAAGAATTACAAAAATTAGGCGTAAATGTATTCTCAGTATCAACTGATACTCACTTCGTACACAAAGCATGGCATGACCATTCAGATGCAATTAGCAAAATCACTTACACTATGATTGGTGACCCATCACAAACAATCACTCGTAATTTTGATGTATTAGATGAAGCTACTGGTTTAGCTCAACGTGGTACATTCATTATCGACCCAGACGGTGTTGTACAAGCATCTGAAATTAACGCTGACGGAATTGGCCGTGACGCTAGTACATTAGCTCACAAAATCAAAGCAGCTCAATATGTTCGTAAAAACCCTGGCGAAGTATGCCCAGCTAAATGGGAAGAAGGCGCTAAAACATTGCAACCTGGTTTAGATTTAGTAGGTAAAATCTAAGGAGGCATTACAACCATGCTTAATGCTGATTTAAAACAACAACTTAAACAATTATTAGAACTAATGGAGGGCAACGTTGAATTCGTTGCCAGCCTTGGTTCAGATGAAAAATCTAAGGAACTCAAAGAATTATTAACAGAAATTTCTGATATGTCACCTAGACTTTCACTTTCTGAAAAGTCTTTAAAACGTACACCAAGTTTCTCAGTCAACCGTCCTGGCGAAGAAACAGGTGTAACATTTGCAGGAATTCCATTAGGTCACGAGTTTAACTCACTTGTTTTAGCAATTTTACAGGTTAGTGGTCGTGCACCTAAAGAAAAACAGTCAATTATTGACCAAATTAAAAACTTAGAAGGTTCATTCCATTTTGAAACATTCATTAGTTTAACGTGTCAAAAATGTCCTGATGTCGTTCAAGCACTTAACTTAATGAGTGTGATCAACCCTAACATCACGCATTCTATGATTGATGGTGCAGTGTTCCGTGAAGAATCTGAAAACATCATGGCAGTCCCTGCTGTCTTTTTAAACGGCGAAGAATTTGGCAATGGTCGTATGACAATCCAAGATATTCTTTCGAAACTAGGCAGTACGGCAGATGCATCTGAGTTTGAAAATAAAGAACCTTATGATGTCTTAATCGTTGGTGGTGGTCCTGCTAGTGGTAGTGCAGCGATTTACACAGCACGTAAAGGTTTACGTACTGGTATAGTTGCTGATCGTATCGGTGGCCAAGTTAATGATACTGCTGGTATTGAGAACTTCATTACTGTTAAAGAAACAACTGGTTCTGAATTTTCTTCTAACTTAGCAGCGCACATTGATCAATATGACATTGATGCAATGACAGGTATACGTGCTACAGATATCGAAAAGACTGACGAAGCAATTAAAGTTACGTCAGAAAACGGTGCTGTCTTAGAAAGTAAAACAGTCATTATTGCTACTGGTGCAGGTTGGCGTAAGCTAAACATTCCAGGTGAAGAGCAATTGATTAATAAAGGTGTTGCATTCTGCCCTCACTGTGACGGACCTCTATTCGAAAATAAAGACGTAGCAGTTATCGGTGGCGGTAACTCTGGGGTTGAAGCAGCAATTGACCTTGCTGGTATCGTTAATCATGTTACATTATTCGAATTCGCTAGCGAATTAAAAGCAGACAACGTGTTACAAGATCGTTTACGTTCTTTATCAAATGTTGATATCAAAACAAATGCCAAAACTACTGAAGTTGTCGGAGAAGACCATGTTACAGGTATACGTTACGAAGACATGAGCACCGGCGAAGAACATCTACTTAACTTAGATGGTATCTTTGTTCAAATTGGTTTACTTCCAAACACATCATGGTTAAAAGATGCTGTTGAATTAAACGAACGTGGTGAAATTGTTATTGATCGTAACAATAATACTAACGTACCTGGAATATTTGCTGCTGGCGATGTCACAGATCAGAAGAACAAACAAATTATTATTTCAATGGGCGCTGGTGCAAATGCAGCATTAAATGCCTTTGACTATATTATCAGAAACTAAAGTTTCATTCATTTCACTGACAGTATCTTACATTTGTTAAGATGCTGTTATTTTTTTATCCCGACATAAAATCATGTTATGATAAACTTAATATATACAACGAGGTGTGCAAAAATGCTTGATGTTCATTTTATATACCCAAGAAAATTACAAAACGCATGCGAATATTTTAATTTACCGACCCAAAAAGAAGGATTTGAAGTCACGATGCATGCTTTACGCCCTGAAAATATACATAAAATTTATCATGATATGGATAAGACAGAACAAAAATTTATAGAAACACTTATATCTAATGGTAATCCTGTCACAATTATAAATAAACGCGATGTTAATATTTTAAAGCTAACAAATCATCTAGGTTTTGTTTATCAACTTAACGAAGATGAGTTCTTTGTAAATAATTTCTTTTTAAGATATATCAATTCAGAGGTACTAGATAATGCATATGGTGAATTCGAATCGCTAGATACAATAAACCATATGAATTTAAATGAAGAAGTGTTACGTGTAAGACAACATACGCGCTTAAACGATGTCACATTAGAACATGCTTTACTGTTAAAAACTAATGACGAGCTAAAAACAATATGCAGGCAGTATGGTATCAAAGGATTCTCAAATAAAAACAAACAAAATCTTGTTGAATTAATTATGACAGCATTTTTCAATAATAATCACATCATTGAACAAGTGTTTTCTAATGCTACTCTATTTGAGTTTGATATTCTTTCTAGCATACTTGAAAGTGATGATAACTACCGATTAAACAATGAACTAACTAAATTTGAAAAGCTGCAATTAATAAATTTTGATAACTTTTTAACTATTCATTTTTATTATTATTACGACTTTGAATATGATTGTCTTATTTTGCCAAATGATGTGCGTAAACATATTGAAAATTTCGTGAATCAAGTCGGCAATGGTGATTTTGAGAAAGCTGTAAATCAATTTGTTAATGAGCAAACAATTGAGAATAGTTTAGCAGAGTTTAAAAACGCGTTAGAATTATCATTTATGGAAGACGAAGTTGACTTAGATATGTTACTTGAAGATGAAGATTTTGGTACAACCGATAGCTTAAGAAGTGATGCAATCACTCAATTGATTTCTGAGATTAAGAAAGGATTAATAGATAAAAAAGATATTTTACCTCTTCGTATTATACTTGGTTCTGTAAACTTGTATGGTATTTTATCAACTAATCATCTACTATATCTTTTACAAAGATTTTATGACGCTACTTTTAGTAAAGAAGAGTTACAATATAGCTTAGATACTTTAGCTGGTACTGAGCTATATTATGTTGAAGATGACTTCGTGTTTCATCCTGTGTTATTTGATGTTGTCGAGTCTGAGGCGTCTGGCATTGATATTTCTGATGATGGATATTATGTACCAGCTTCGGTTGAAGAATTAATCTATTATGATAGACATCACTATTTGAAATCTGATCAAGCAATTAAAGAGATCACCAGTTATCTACGCAAACAAATCAATATGAAAAATGATATTGAGAAGGAAAAGTATGTGAACGAAATCATTATGCTTTTACGTACGATACCTACGTCTAAATTGATACAACCAATTATGCAGTTATTTATAGATAATGCTATCCTTAACAACGTTCAAAACGACGCATTATTGATTGAAAAAGCAACTCATGCACGTAATCATTTACGTCTATGGTCATTGCAAGGTCATCGTGACATTCCAAACTAATTCAATGTTACTCTATTAAACATGAATACACATTTTTTCAATTAAAGATAAACTAAGGAGTTATATTACATTATGAAAAAGAGATTACTACTAAGTACATTTTTAGCATCTGCATTAATTCTTACAGGTTGCGCGTCCGATCAATCTGATAACGAAGA
>NZ_JACYHC010000175.1:0-531 GCF_017152085.1 Staphylococcus sp. EG-SA-2 | reverse complement strand
TAATATGAATTTAAAGGAACGTGATTATAATGGATTTAAATGAAAAAACAATTGATCGAACAGTTATTTATAATGGCAAAATTGTAGATGTAGAAATTCATACAGTGACATTACCAAACGGTGAAACGTCAACAAGAGAATTAGTTTATCATAATGGTGCAGTTGCTGTTTGTGCATTGACACCTAAAAAAGAAGTCGTATTAGTGAAACAGTATCGTAAACCAGTAGAAAAACCATTGCTAGAAATTCCAGCTGGTAAATTAGAAGATGATGAAAATAGAGTCGAAGCGGCTAAGCGTGAATTAGAAGAAGAAACAGGATATATTGCCAAAGAGTTAACACATGTTGTAGATATGTATGGTTCACCAGGTTTTTGCGATGAACAATTATCAATTTATTTTACTGATAATTTAGAAGAAGGTACAGTTCACTTAGATGAAGATGAATTTGTCGAAGTCATTAAAGTTCCGATTGAGAATGTTAAATCGATGCTAATGAATAAAGAAATAGAAGATGCGAAGACTATCATTG
>NZ_JACYHC010000174.1:0-531 GCF_017152085.1 Staphylococcus sp. EG-SA-2 | reverse complement strand
TTTAAAACACGACTTTGTAGTAAATATTGAACATCATATTTATTAGCAAGTTCTGCTAAAAAATCTAATAAAGTTTGGGTGTCGATTTTACCATTAATAAAATCAGCTTTAAGTAGTTTTGATTGTTTTCTTTCTTCTTCATTCGCACATTTTTTAAAATATCCCCACATATGATCAAAAGCATTACATACACTTCCTATACTCGGTTCAATTAACAAAGCATCATCAATCATTTGTTGGACTTGATGAAGTGATAAATCCGTTTTTAAAGCATTCCTTATCATTTGGTAAGACTGTTGACTGTGTAACAATACATGATATTTTTCCTCACGCCAAAGCTGTTCGATATGGCCACGTTCTTTCATAAAATTACCTCCGATAATTAATGTTAATATACATGCATATAGTATAGCAATAAAAATGAATGCGCTATCAAAAATGGTGTAGGTGTTTATATAAAATGATAATAGAGTGTTGCAAATATTTTTGGAACCGGTTACAATAAAGTGGAATAAATGGAACCGGTTCTAA
>NZ_JACYHC010000173.1:0-531 GCF_017152085.1 Staphylococcus sp. EG-SA-2 | reverse complement strand
TAATATGAATTTAAAGGAACGTGATTATAATGGATTTAAATGAAAAAACAATTGATCGAACAGTTATTTATAATGGCAAAATTGTAGATGTAGAAATTCATACAGTGACATTACCAAACGGTGAAACATCAACAAGAGAATTAGTTTATCATAATGGTGCAGTTGCTGTTTGTGCAGTGACACCTAAAAAAGAAGTCGTATTAGTGAAACAGTATCGTAAACCAGTAGAAAAACCATTGCTAGAAATTCCAGCTGGTAAATTAGAAGATGATGAAGATAGAGTCGAAGCGGCAAAGCGTGAATTAGAAGAAGAAACAGGATATATTGCCAAAGAGTTAACACATGTTGTAGATATGTATGGTTCACCAGGTTTTTGCGATGAACAATTATCAATATATTTTACGGATAATTTAGAAGAAGGTACAGTTCACTTAGATGAAGATGAATTTGTCGAAGTCATTAAAGTTCCGATTGAGAATGTTAAATCGATGCTAATGAATAAAGAAATAGAAGATGCGAAGACTATCATTG
>NZ_JACYHC010000172.1:0-531 GCF_017152085.1 Staphylococcus sp. EG-SA-2 | reverse complement strand
CATAATTACATTTGCTTTATGGTTAGTCAGTGGTATTAAACTACTTACTAATAACAAGCCTAAAGATGAAATAAGCGACTTATCATAAACATCGTATATTGAAATTTCAAGATTTCTTAAGTAATTATATTTCTGTTAGTTTTTAATAAATTAACCGATTAAATAAAGTGCTCTCTTAGAAGTAGATTTTCAGTCAATAACTGCTTTTAAGAGAGCATTTTGTATTTGATAATGCTCATAGCATCGGACAAAAACCATTGACGAACTTTAAAAAAATACGTTAGACAATGCACTTCTAAATATTTAAGGCATCGACTAACGCATTGTTCAAATAGAGTTAATTATTTTTATAAAATTGATGATGATCATTCAAGTAAGCATAGAATAAACCTATAATGAGTCCTCCTCCAATATAGTTACCGATAAAAGCCGCAGCGATATTCGAAATAGCTGGTATGAAGTGCAATGTATCAACTTGATAAATTAAACCACCCATAAATAAGCAACTGTTGTAAACGACGTGTTCATAAC
>NZ_JACYHC010000171.1:0-532 GCF_017152085.1 Staphylococcus sp. EG-SA-2 | reverse complement strand
CTTTACAAACGCCGACATCTGGGCACATTTTAATCAATAACCAAGATATTACGACAATGAAGCAAAAAGCATTGGCAAAAGTTAGAATGTCTGAAATAGGTTTTATTTTACAAGCTACAAACCTTGTACCATTTTTAACGGTAAAGCAACAATTTACATTATTGAAAAAGAAAAATAAGAATGTTATGTCTAATGAAGACTATCAGCAACTTATGTCACAATTAGGTCTAACTTCATTGCTTAATAAGTTACCTTCAGAAATTTCAGGTGGTCAGAAACAACGTGTGGCGATAGCCAAAGCGTTATATACGAATCCGTCGATTATTTTAGCGGATGAACCTACCGCGGCGTTAGATACTGAAAATGCGATTGAAGTCATTAAAATTCTACGTGATCAAGCCAAAAAAAGAAAGAAAGCATGTATTATTGTTACACATGATGAACGACTTAAAGCATATTGTGATCGTTCATATCATATGAAAGATGGCGTCCTTAATCTTGAAAATGAAACAGTAGAATAGTTTTATTAAGC
>NZ_JACYHC010000170.1:0-532 GCF_017152085.1 Staphylococcus sp. EG-SA-2 | reverse complement strand
CTTTACAAACGCCGACATCTGGGCACATTTTAATCAATAACCAAGATATTACGACAATGAAGCAAAAAGCATTGGCAAAAGTTAGAATGTCTGAAATAGGTTTTATTTTACAAGCTACAAACCTTGTGCCATTTTTAACGGTAAAGCAACAATTTACATTATTGAAAAAGAAAAATAAGAATGTTATGTCTAATGAAGACTATCAGCAACTTATGTCACAATTAGGGCTAACTTCATTGCTTAATAAGTTACCTTCAGAAATTTCAGGTGGTCAGAAACAACGTGTGGCGATAGCTAAAGCGTTATATACGAATCCGTCGATTATTTTAGCGGATGAACCTACCGCGGCGTTAGATACTGAAAATGCGATTGAAGTCATTAAAATTCTACGTGATCAAGCCAAACAAAGAAAGAAAGCATGTATTATTGTTACACATGATGAACGACTTAAAGCATATTGTGATCGTTCATATCATATGAAAGATGGCGTCCTTAATCTTGAAAATGAAACAGTAGAATAGTTTTATTAAGC
>NZ_JACYHC010000169.1:0-532 GCF_017152085.1 Staphylococcus sp. EG-SA-2 | reverse complement strand
GTTTGAAAGATTTAGGCGCATCTGGTGTATTAGAAGTCGGCAATAATATGCAAGCAATTTTTGGTCCTAAATCTGACCAAATCAAACATGAAATGCAACAGATTATGAATGGTCAAGTAGTAGAAAATCCTACTACTATGGAAGACGATAAAGACGAAACTGTTGTTGTTGCAGAAGATAAATCTGCAACAAGCGAATTGAGCCATATCGTGCATGCACCATTAACTGGTGAAGTAACACCATTATCAGAAGTGCCTGATCAAGTGTTCAGCGAAAAAATGATGGGTGACGGTATCGCTATCAAACCTTCACAAGGTGAAGTTCGTGCACCATTCAACGGTAAAGTACAAATGATTTTCCCAACAAAACATGCAATTGGTCTTGTATCAGATAGTGGTTTAGAATTATTAATCCACATCGGTTTAGACACTGTTAAATTAAACGGAGAAGGCTTTACTTTACATGTTGAGGAAGGTCAAGAAGTTAAACAAGGTGATTTATTAATCAACTTTGATTTAGACTACATCCGCAA
>NZ_JACYHC010000168.1:0-533 GCF_017152085.1 Staphylococcus sp. EG-SA-2 | reverse complement strand
TATGATAGATACACGAATCGTAAAGGAGAGAGACAAGTGGAGGATAAGAATTCAGTTATTGTATTTAAAAATGTTTCATTTCAATATCAAAGTGATGCATCCTTCACATTGAAAGATGTTTCTTTTAGTATACCTAAAGGTCAGTGGACATCTATTGTTGGTCATAACGGTTCTGGAAAATCTACAATTGCCAAGTTAATGATTGGCATAGAGAAAGTTAAATCTGGAGAAATTTTTTATAATAATCAAACTATAACAGATGATAATTTTGAAAAGTTAAGAAAAGACATAGGAATAGTATTCCAGAATCCGGATAATCAATTTGTTGGTTCAATTGTAAAATACGATGTGGCATTTGGACTCGAAAATCATGCGGTTCCACATGACGAAATGCATAGAAGAGTCGGCGAAGCACTTAAACAAGTTGATATGTTAGAACGTGCAGATTATGAACCTAATGCATTATCGGGGGGACAGAAGCAGCGTGTGGCTATAGCAAGTGTATTAGCACTTAACCCCTCTGTCATTATATT
>NZ_JACYHC010000167.1:0-534 GCF_017152085.1 Staphylococcus sp. EG-SA-2 | reverse complement strand
GCATTAGTTAAGTCACTTAAGCCATTCAAATGTTGCTTCGCATTTGTTTGCGCAGTTCTTAAGTTTTCTTGACCGTTTAACGCTTGTTGTTTAGCTGTCACTTGGTCTTTCGCTTGATTAATTTCTTGCGCAATCATTGATGGACTAGTTGTTTGACCAATGATTGCTTTTGCTGCAGTGACTGCATTGTTGTAGTCATTTTGTTTGTTTTGACTTGCATCTGTGTAGTTTTGACCTGCTTTAATCGTTGCTTCATTCGCAATGCTATCTCGTAGACCTTTCATTGCAGTGTTTAATGTTTGTGCATTATCACGAACAGTTTGAACATTTGGCAACGTCGTCGCTTGACCCACTTGTTCTTTAAGTTTTGCTTTTTGCGGACCATTTAAAGAAGTTAAACCATCAATTGCTGTGTTAGCATTTTGTTTCGCTACTTCTAAATTATGATTACCGTTTAACTGCGTCTTCGCATTCGTTACTTGCGTTGCTGCATTTGTAACATCTGATGGTGTTAACGTTGGTGTTGGTGTACCA
>NZ_JACYHC010000166.1:0-534 GCF_017152085.1 Staphylococcus sp. EG-SA-2 | reverse complement strand
TACAAATGCATATTGGTGAAATAGAAGATGCGAATCAAGTGAACTATGCAGCTTCACAAAAAGAAGCTTTGCAAACGGCTATCAATTCTAAGGTGATGCTATTAACCGGTGGACCGGGAACAGGAAAAACGACAGTAATTAAAGGTATTGTTGAATTATATGCTGAGATTCATGGCTTATCATTAGATTATGATGATTATGTCAATGATGATTATCCAGTTGTATTAGCAGCGCCAACAGGAAGAGCGTCCAAGAGACTACAAGAGTCAACTGGATTAGAAGCTATGACGATTCATCGTTTAATAGGTTGGAATCAAGACACAAAGCCAGAGGATATATTAGAAAATGAAATAAACGCACGACTCATAATCATTGATGAGATGTCTATGGTAGATACTTGGTTGTTCCACCAATTTTTAAGTGCAGTTCCTTTAGATGCACAATTGATATTTGTAGGTGATGAGGACCAATTGCCTTCTGTAGGTCCTGGTCAAGTATTTAAAGATTTAATTGAATCGAAAGCTATACCACGAG
>NZ_JACYHC010000165.1:0-8207 GCF_017152085.1 Staphylococcus sp. EG-SA-2 | reverse complement strand
GCACCTGAAATAATACCAATAGAGCTAAAGTTAGCAAATGATACTAAGAATACAGATGTAACACCTTTTGCGTGTTCAGATAAATCACTAAGTTTACCAAGTGCTTGCATTGCTACAAATTCGTTAGATAATAGTTTTGTCGCCATAACTGAACCGGCTTGAACTGCATCTTGCCATGGCACACCGACTAAGAATGCAAATGGTGCAAAGACAAAACCAATTAATGTTTGGAAATCCCAAGAAATAGCGCCACCTGAAACTGTACTAAAGATATTGCTTACAATTCCATTTAATAGAGCGATAATGGCAATGTATCCGATTAACATTGCACCTACAATGACAGCTACTTTAAATCCATCTAAAATATATTCTCCTAGCATTTCGAAGAATGATTGTTGTCTTTCTTCAGTTTCTTCAACTAATAATTTGTCATCTTCTTCATTAACTTTATAAGGGTTAATAATTGAAGCGATGATGAAACCACCAAATAAGTTTAAGACAACAGCCGTTACAACATATTTAGGTTCAATTAAGGTAAAGTATGCACCGATAATTGAAGCAGAAACAGTCGACATTGCTGAAGCTGTTAATGTGTATAAACGTTGCTTAGGTATGTATGGTAATTGTTTTTTAATTGAAATAAATACTTCAGATTGTCCTAAAATTGCTGCAGCAACTGCATTGTATGATTCTAAACGTCCCATACCATTAATTTTAGAAATTAAGAATCCTAAAACATTAATGATTAAAGGTAAAATCTTTGTGTATTGAAGGATACCGATAATCGCTGAAATAAATACGATAGGTAATAATACACTGAAGAAGAATGGTGGTTGCTTAGGATCGATATATTGAATACCACCGAATACAAAGTTAACACCATCTGCTGCTTTTAATAATAAGTAGTTAAAACCGTTTGAAATACCACCAATAACCTTGATTCCCATTGTAGTTTTAAGCAAGATAAATGCAAAGATAAGCTGAATTGCAAGTAAAATTCCTACATATTTCCAGCGAATATTTTTCCTGTCTGAGCTAAATAGAAACGCAAGTGCTAAAAAGAAGATAATTCCGATAATCCCAATTAGAATATGCATATATTTCTCATTCCTTTAGTTTTTTCTACAATCTATCATACAATAAAATGGAAGGGCTAACATCATAAATTTTTGAAAATATAAAAACAAATTAATTGAAAAAGGTCAAAATAGGTCATATAATATAGTCAAAGAAGGTCAAAAAGGGGTGATATACATGCACAATATGTCTGACATCATAGAACAATACATCAAACGTTTATTTGAAGAGTCGAATGAAGATGTCGTTGAAATTCAGAGAGCGAATATCGCACAGCGTTTTGATTGTGTACCATCACAATTAAATTATGTAATCAAAACACGATTCACTAATGAACATGGTTATGAAATCGAAAGTAAACGTGGTGGTGGTGGTTACATCCGAATCACTAAAATTGAAAATAAAGATGCAACAGGTTATATTAATCATTTGCTTCAGCTGATTGGACCTTCTATTTCTCAACAACAAGCTTATTATATTATTGATGGGCTTTTAGATAAAATGTTAATAAATGAACGTGAAGCTAAAATGATTCAAGCAGTTATTGATAGAGAAACGCTATCAATGGATATGGTTTCTAGAGATATTATTAGAGCAAATATTTTAAAACGTTTGTTACCAGTTATAAATTATTACTAAATGAAATGAGGTGTTGAAGTGCTTTGTGAAAATTGTCAACTTAATGAAGCGGAATTAAAAGTTAAAGTTACAAGTAAAAATAAAACAGAAGAAAAAATGGTGTGTCAAACTTGTGCTGAGGGGCACCATCCGTGGAATCAAGCTAATGAACAGCCTGAATATCAAGAACATCAAGATAATTTCGAAGAAGCATTTGTTGTTAAGCAAATTTTACAACATTTAGCTACGAAACATGGCATTAATTTTCAAGAAGTAGCGTTTAAAGAAGAAAAACGTTGCCCATCATGTCATATGACTTTGAAAGATATTGCACATGTTGGTAAATTTGGGTGTGCTAATTGTTATGCAACATTTAAAGATGACATCATTGATATCGTCCGCAGAGTTCAAGGTGGACAATTTGAGCACGTTGGAAAGACACCACATTCTTCACATAAAAAGATAGCTTTAAAGCGAAAAATCGAAGAAAAGAATGAATATTTGAAAAAACTTATTGAAATCCAAGATTTTGAGGAAGCAGCCATTGTTAGAGATGAAATTAAAGCACTAAAAGCTGAGAGTGAGGTGCAACATGATGACGCATAATATTCATGATAATATCAGCCAATGGATGAAAAGTAATGAAGAAACACCAATTGTTATGTCTTCTAGAATTCGGTTAGCGCGTAATTTAGAAAATCATGTGCATCCACTAATGTATGCTACTGAAAATGATGGATTTAGAGTTATAAATGAGGTACAAGATGCCTTGCCAAATTTTGAATTAATGCGTCTTGATCAAATGGATCAACAAAGTAAAATGAAAATGGTTGCAAAGCATTTGATTAGTCCTGAACTAATAAAACAACCAGCAGCCGCAGTATTAGTGAATGATGATGAATCTTTAAGTGTCATGATAAATGAAGAGGACCATATTCGTATTCAAGCTATGGGAACTGACACGACATTACAGGCTTTATATAATCAAGCTTCATCAATTGATGATGAATTAGATCGAAGCCTTGATATAAGTTATGATGAACAACTTGGTTATTTAACTACATGTCCTACCAATATAGGTACTGGTATGAGAGCAAGCGTGATGCTACATTTACCAGGTCTATCTATTATGAAAAGAATGACACGGATTGCTCAAACCATTAATCGTTTTGGATATACAATCAGAGGTATTTACGGTGAAGGTTCGCAAGTTTATGGACATACTTATCAAGTATCCAACCAACTTACACTTGGTAAATCTGAGTTAGAAATCATAGAAACATTAACAGAAGTTGTTAATCAAATCATTCATGATGAAAAACAAATACGACAAAAGTTAGACACTTATAATCAATTAGAAACACAAGACCGTGTTTTTCGCTCGCTAGGTATTTTACAAAACTGTAGAATGATAACTATGGAAGAGGCTTCTTATAGATTAAGCGAAGTTAAACTTGGTATAGATTTAAATTACATTGAATTACAAAACTTTAAATTTAATGAATTGATGGTAGCTATACAGTCACCATTTTTATTAGATGAAGAAGATGACAAATCTGTAAAAGAAAAACGAGCAGATATACTAAGAGAACATATAAAGTAGGAGGTCATTATTTATGTTATTTGGTAGATTAACTGAACGTGCACAGCGCGTATTAGCACATGCACAAGAAGAAGCAATTCGTTTAAATCATTCAAATATAGGAACAGAACACCTATTATTGGGGTTAATGAAAGAACCTGAAGGAATTGCTGCAAAAGTATTAGAAAGTTTTAATATCACTGAAGATAAAGTAATTGAAGAAGTTGAAAAATTAATCGGACATGGTCAAGATCATGTTGGTACATTGCATTATACACCTAGAGCTAAAAAAGTCATTGAATTATCGATGGATGAAGCTAGAAAATTACATCACAATTTTGTTGGAACGGAACATATTTTATTAGGCTTGATTCGTGAAAATGAAGGTGTTGCAGCAAGAGTTTTTGCAAATCTAGATTTAAATATTACTAAAGCACGTGCACAAGTTGTGAAAGCTTTAGGAAACCCTGAAATGAGTAATAAAAATGCACAAGCTAGTAAGTCAAATAATACTCCAACTTTAGATAGTTTAGCTCGTGACTTAACAGTCATTGCCAAAGACGGTACATTAGATCCTGTTATAGGACGTGATAAAGAAATTACACGTGTAATTGAAGTATTAAGTAGACGTACGAAAAACAATCCTGTACTTATTGGAGAGCCAGGTGTTGGTAAAACTGCTATTGCTGAAGGTTTAGCGCAAGCCATAGTGAATAATGAGGTACCAGAGACATTAAAAGATAAGCGTGTTATGTCTTTAGATATGGGAACAGTAGTTGCAGGTACTAAATATCGTGGTGAATTTGAAGAGCGTCTGAAAAAGGTTATGGAAGAAATCCAACAAGCAGGTAATGTCATCCTATTTATTGATGAGTTGCATACTTTAGTTGGTGCTGGTGGTGCTGAAGGTGCTATCGATGCTTCGAATATTTTGAAACCGGCATTAGCACGTGGTGAATTACAATGTATTGGTGCTACTACATTAGATGAATATCGCAAAAATATTGAAAAAGACGCGGCTTTAGAACGTCGTTTCCAACCTGTACAAGTTGATGAACCTTCAGTAGTAGATACAGTTGCTATTTTAAAAGGATTAAGAGATCGTTACGAAGCACACCATCGTATTAATATTTCAGACGAAGCTATTGAAGCAGCTGTTAAATTAAGTAACAGATACGTTTCAGATCGTTTCTTACCAGATAAAGCAATTGATTTAATTGATGAAGCAAGTTCTAAAGTAAGACTTAAGAGTCATACGACACCTAATAATTTAAAAGAAATTGAACAAGAAATTGAAAAAGTTAAAAATGAAAAAGATGCTGCAGTACATGCTCAAGAGTTTGAAAATGCTGCTAACCTGCGTGATAAACAAACAAAACTTGAAAAGCAATATGAAGAAGCTAAAAATGAATGGAAGAATGCACAAAATGGCATGTCAACTTCATTGTCAGAAGAAGATATTGCTGAAGTTATTGCAGGATGGACAGGTATCCCATTAACTAAAATCAATGAAACAGAATCTGAAAAACTTCTTAGTCTAGAAGATACATTACATGAGAGAGTTATTGGGCAAAAAGATGCTGTTAATTCAATCAGTAAAGCGGTTAGACGTGCCCGTGCAGGGTTAAAAGATCCTAAACGACCAATTGGTAGCTTTATCTTCCTTGGACCAACTGGTGTTGGTAAAACTGAATTAGCTAGAGCTTTAGCTGAATCAATGTTTGGCGATGATGATGCGATGATCCGTGTAGACATGAGTGAATTTATGGAAAAACACGCAGTGAGCCGATTAGTTGGTGCTCCTCCAGGATATGTTGGTCATGATGATGGTGGACAATTAACTGAAAAAGTTAGACGTAAACCATATTCTGTAATTTTATTTGATGAAATTGAAAAAGCTCATCCAGATGTATTTAATATTCTATTACAAGTTTTAGATGATGGACATTTGACAGATACAAAAGGACGTACAGTTGATTTCAGAAATACAATTATCATAATGACATCAAACGTTGGGGCACAAGAATTACAAGATCAACGATTTGCTGGATTCGGTGGTTCAAGTGATGGACAAGATTATGAAACAATTCGAAAAACGATGTTAAAAGAATTAAAAAATTCATTCCGTCCAGAATTTTTAAACCGTGTAGATGATATCATTGTATTCCATAAACTAACAAAAGAAGAATTAAAAGAAATTGTAACAATGATGGTTAATAAATTAACAAATCGATTATCTGAACAAAACATAAATATTATTGTTACTGATAAAGCGAAAGACAAAATCGCAGAAGAAGGATATGATCCAGAATATGGTGCAAGACCATTAATTAGAGCGATACAAAAAACTATCGAAGATAATTTAAGTGAATTAATATTAGATGGTAATCAAATTGAAGGTAAGAAAGTTACAGTAGATCATGATGGTAAAGAGTTTAAATATGACATTGCTGAACAAACTTCAGAAACTAAAACACCATCGCAAGCATAATTATAAAACAGTCCAAAACAAATTAAAGTTTTGGGCTGTTTTTTTAGTAGCATTGAACTATAGAAATTCGTGAAAGTATCCATCAACGAAACAATCTAATAAAACAATCATCAAAGGATAGTTAAGAATTATATGTAACAAGTTAATGAGCCTACAGCGATAGCATAAAGGTATGAATTTTTATAAAGGTTTTTTGTTTGAAGATACTAGCAACTTACGTCAAAATAAAATAGGTCTATATAATATTGTGATAAATCTAGAGAAAAGAGTTTACTAAGAAATTATTAAGATTTTATCTTTGAAAGATACCGACTATCAACATGATGTAAGTTTATTTTATAATATTCATAAAAAATAAATCTGGTAAAACAGTTTGCGTTAGTAGTCATGTTAAAATACAAACAAATGTAACTCACATTTAATTTGTCATAATGGGAATGTGCGTTTAAAATAGATTTGTTCAAAGGAAAGTGGAGGTGCAATTTTGGCCAAGAAAAAAGTGATTTTTGAATGTATGGCTTGTGGTTATCAATCTCCTAAATGGATGGGGAAATGTCCTAATTGTGGCGCTTGGAATCAAATGGAGGAAATTGTTGAAAAAGCAGCCAATCCTAAACATGGAGTTAAAACCAAGGAATTAGCAGGCAAAGTACAAAAATTAAATAGTATTAAACATGAAACAACGCCGAGAGTGTTAACAGATTCAGCAGAATTCAACCGTGTATTAGGTGGAGGTATTGTGAGCGGATCGTTAGTACTTATTGGTGGGGATCCAGGTATTGGTAAGTCAACGTTACTTTTACAAATTTGTGCATCGTTATCTCAAAAGAAAAAAGTACTATATATTACTGGAGAAGAATCGCTTAGTCAGACTAAATTACGTGCAGAGCGATTAGATGAAGATTCAAGTGAATTGCAAGTATTAGCTGAAACAGATCTTGAAGTTATTTATCAAACAGTAAAAGAAGAACAACCTGATTTATTAGTAGTGGATTCGATTCAAACAATATATCATCCTGAAATCAGCTCTGCGCCAGGTTCTGTTTCACAAGTTCGTGAAAGTACACAAAGTTTAATGAATATTGCTAAACAAATGAACATTGCAACTTTTATAGTGGGTCATGTAACGAAAGAAGGTCAAATTGCTGGCCCAAGATTGCTAGAACACATGGTTGATACTGTGCTTTATTTTGAAGGCGATGAACACCACGCATATCGAATTTTGCGAGCTGTTAAAAACCGTTTTGGTTCAACGAATGAAATGGGAATCTTCGAAATGAAGCAAAGTGGATTAAAAGGTGTAAATAATCCATCTGAAATGTTTTTAGAAGAACGTTCAACAAATGTTCCAGGTTCAACAATTGTTGCAACCATGGAGGGAACCAGACCACTTTTAATAGAAGTTCAAGCGCTGGTAACTCCAACGACTTTTAACAATCCGAGACGAATGGCAACAGGGATTGATCATAATCGATTAAGTTTGTTGATGGCTGTTTTGGAAAAGAAAGAAAATTATCTATTACAACAACAAGATGCTTATATCAAAGTAGCTGGCGGTGTAAAGTTAACGGAGCCAGCAGTTGATTTAAGTGTAATTGTAGCAACTGCATCTAGCTTTAAAGATAAAGCTGTCGACGGATTAGATTGCTATATTGGAGAAGTTGGTTTAACGGGTGAGGTACGTCGTGTATCTCGGATAGAACAACGCGTGCAAGAGGCTGCAAAACTAGGTTTCAAACGTGTAATTATTCCTAAAAATAATATAGGCGGATGGACATATCCTGAAGGTATACAAGTAATAGGTGTAACTACTGTACATGAAGCATTGTCATTTGCTCTTCATTCATAAAACATCAAGAAAGGAGGACATTGTGTGAATATCGTTAAACTAATGGTTATTATTATTTACTTAATTATTGGGAGCGCATTAGGAATAATTATTATTCCTGAAATTGCAAATGATCTTGGATTACAAAACTCCAGCTTTTTAAAAAATCACTATGTAGATGGCATTATCGGTAGTATTTTTATGTTCTTAATTTTTGGTGTATTTATTAGACGAGTTACTAACGCTATAAAAGGTTTAGAACATTTTATTATGCGTAGAAGTGCTGTTGAAATACTATTCGCAACAATAGGTTTAATAATCGGATTACTTATTTCTGTTATGGTGTCGTTTATATTAGAATCAATTGGTAACTCTATTTTTAATCATTTCATTCCTGTCATAATTACGATATTACTATGTTATTTCGGTTTCCAATTTGGCCTTAAAAAACGAGATGAAATGTTAATGTTTTTACCTGAGAATATAGCGCGTTCCATGTCACAACATACTAAAAGTGCTACGCCAAAAATTATCGACACAAGCGCAATTATTGATGGTCGTATTTTAGAAGTCATTCGTTGCGGTTTTATCGATGGCAATATTTTAATTCC
>NZ_JACYHC010000164.1:0-534 GCF_017152085.1 Staphylococcus sp. EG-SA-2 | reverse complement strand
TACAAATGCATATTGGTGAAATAGAAGATGCGAATCAAGTGAACTATGCAGCTTCACAAAAAGAAGCTTTGCAAACGGCTATCAATTCTAAGGTGATGCTATTAACCGGTGGACCGGGAACAGGAAAGACGACAGTAATTAAAGGTATTGTAGAATTATATGCTGAGATTCATGGCTTATCATTAGATTATGATGATTATGTCAATGATGATTATCCAGTTGTATTAGCAGCGCCAACAGGAAGAGCGTCTAAGAGACTACAAGAGTCAACTGGATTAGAAGCAATGACGATTCATCGTTTAATAGGTTGGAATCAAGACACAAAGCCAGAGGATATATTAGAAAATGAAATAAACGCACGACTCATAATCATTGATGAGATGTCTATGGTAGATACTTGGTTGTTTCACCAATTTTTAAGTGCAGTTCCTTTAGATGCACAATTGATATTTGTAGGTGATGAGGACCAATTGCCTTCTGTAGGTCCTGGTCAAGTATTTAAAGATTTAATTGAATCGAAAGCTATACCACGAG
>NZ_JACYHC010000163.1:0-534 GCF_017152085.1 Staphylococcus sp. EG-SA-2 | reverse complement strand
GCCTACAAAACATGATTGGGATCATGTTGACTTTGTAGGACAAGACAGTTCTGATACAGTGCGCACAAGAGAAGAATTACAAGATTTTTGGCATCATTTAGCAGACGATTTAGTGAAAACTGAAAAGGTGACTGATACTAAGCAAGCATAATTTATAAAGTAAAGGGAGGTATATACAATGACAGCAGACTTCTTTCAATTAATCGGATCATTATTTAGAATTCTAAAAGAATTATTCAAGTAATATCTTGGCGGGGCCCCAACAAAAAGAATTTCGAAAAGAAATTCTACAAACAATGCAAGTTGGGGTGGGACGACGAAATAAATTTTGCGAAAATATCATTTCTGTCCCACTCCCATTGGCATTTACGAAGTTTAAATGTGCAATTAGAATATATGTATAACATTATTAAACACGCGGTAAAACGAAGTCAGTCAATTCAAACTGATTTCGCCCACCGCGTGTTTTTAACATAGCTTAATAATTAATAAGCATTAATGTTCAATTTATATGGTTGTTTTCCAATAATAAAC
>NZ_JACYHC010000162.1:0-534 GCF_017152085.1 Staphylococcus sp. EG-SA-2 | reverse complement strand
TATGCATTTCTTGACCAATAATAAACATAATTTGGTCACCGTCAACGATTTGACCATTCTCATCTACTGCTATGATTCTGTCTCCATCGCCGTCAAATGCTAACCCAAAATCACTTTCAGTTTCAACAACTTTTTCTGCTAATTTTTCAGGATGTGTAGAGCCACATTTCTCATTGATATTATATCCATCAGGACTACATCCAATTGTTTCAGTATCTGCTTCTAAATCACCAAATAAGAATGGCGCTAATGATGATGTTGAACCATTTGCACCATCTAAAACAATTTTCAAACCTTCAAAGTTAACATCTACTGTTGATTTTAAATAACTCAAATATTTTTGTGCCCCTTCAAAGTAATCTGAATAATGTACAATATCATTACCAACTGGTCTTGGTAATTCTGGGTTTTCTTGATCCAATAATGCTTCAATTTCATTTTCTTGTTCATCTGATAGTTTAAAACCATCTGATCCAAAGAATTTAATACCATTATCTGCAACTGGATTATGAGAGGCTGAAATCATTACACCTA
>NZ_JACYHC010000161.1:0-534 GCF_017152085.1 Staphylococcus sp. EG-SA-2 | reverse complement strand
GTATTGCCAAAGCAATTTCGGGCAGTACGCAATATAAATTCAGACAATTGAATGCTGTAACTAACACTAAAAAAGATATGCAACTTGTTGTTGAAGAAGCTAAAATGTCTGGTCAAGTTATCTTGTTATTAGATGAAATACATCGACTAGATAAAGCTAAACAAGACTTTTTATTACCTCATTTAGAAAATGGCAAAATCGTCTTGATCGGTGCTACAACTTCAAATCCTTATCATGCTATCAATCCAGCGATTCGTTCAAGAGCGCAAATTTTTGAGTTATATCCTTTAAATGATGAAGATGTGCGCCAAGCGTTAACTCGTGCAATAGAAGATGAAGAGAATGGTTTGAAAACATATCAACCCAAAATTGATGAAGATGCCATGACCTACTTTTCTACACAAAGTCAAGGTGATGTTCGTAGTGCGTTAAATGCATTGGAATTAGCTGTATTAAGCGCAGATAATGACAAAGACGGTTATCGACATGTTACATTGCAAGATGCTAAAGACTGTTTACAAAAAGGTGCATTTG
>NZ_JACYHC010000160.1:0-535 GCF_017152085.1 Staphylococcus sp. EG-SA-2 | reverse complement strand
TTTTCACTTTGCTAATCCTCAAATCTAGTTAAATTTTCCTCAACTTGTAGGTCGAAAAATTAATTCAATATTTTTAATGTATTTCTAATTTTCACCTATGCATGTTTCCTCAATCAAATTAGATAAATAAGGTATTTAATATTACTTTCAACAATTTATCTAAATCGCCCCTCGTCTTTTTCTATGACGAATGATTACACTTGTCTATTCAAGTGTTTAAATTAAGATTTATTTCCGTTCAAATAAAACTTATTACTTTTTAATTAAGCATCTATTTTAAGCGCGTTACTAAAATTTCTTTATTATAATAAATATATTATAAAATTGCTTGATTCACAACAATCTATTACTTATAACTTACAAATCGACATATACAAATGACAAAATTGACAACCGAATTTATTCCACTTCATTAACTCTAATTTAATACCAATAGAGATTTGAACGAAATAAAAAAGCAGCAACAACTTCGTGAAAAATACACGCGCTGTTACCACTTTAATTTTTATTCTTTATAATCTTTTAGAATAACTTT
>NZ_JACYHC010000159.1:0-535 GCF_017152085.1 Staphylococcus sp. EG-SA-2 | reverse complement strand
TTTTCACTTTGCTAATCCTCAAATCTAGTTAAATTTTCCTCAACTTGTAGGTCGAAAAATTAATTCAATATTTTTAATGTATTTCTAATTTTCACCTATGCATGTTTCCTCAATCAAATTAGATAAACAAGGTATTTAATATTACTTTCAACAATTTATCTAAATCGCCCCTCGTCTTTTTCTATGACGAATGATTACACTTGTGTATTCAAGTGTTCAAATTAAGATTTATTTCCGTTCAAATAAAACTTATTACTTTTTAATTAAGCATCTATTTTAAGCGCATTACTAAAATTTCTTTATTATAATAAATATATTATAAAATTGCTTGATTCACAACAATCTATTACTTATAACTTACAAAACGATATATGCTAATGACAAAATTGACAACCGAATTTATTCCAATTCATTAACTCTAATTTAATACCAATAGAGATTTGAACGAAATAAAAAAGCAGCAACAACTTCGTGAAAAATACACGCGCTGTTACCACTTTAATTTTTATTCTTTATAATCTTTTAGAATAACTTT
>NZ_JACYHC010000158.1:0-535 GCF_017152085.1 Staphylococcus sp. EG-SA-2 | reverse complement strand
CGAATATCGTTCATGAAATGAAACGACGGTATCCAGACATAAAGGTAGAAGTAAGCGAGCCACTTGGCACACATCCTTTAATGAGACGATTAATTGAACAACGTATTTGTGACGCATTAGCAGGTGACGAACAACAAGTTGGAGTTATGGTTGTTGCACACGGCAATATTAATGGAAATTTTACTAAGGCACACGAAGAGTTACAAATATGCGCTCAACATTTGCAGATTAATAAACCTACTTATGCGAGAACGCTATATGGAGAGATTAGTTTTACACATGATTTAGAAAGCATCTCGAAACGGTATCAAAAATTGATTGTCGTACCATTATTTTTATATGACGGAAGACTTGTTAACAAAGTGAAGCAGCAAATGAATGACATGGTTATTAATACAGATATACACTTCACACCTTCAATTAACTTCGACCCAATTTTAAAGCAAATCATTAACGATAGATTAGAAAGCTTAATGATTCCGATGAAAATATAAAAGCACTAACGAAAAATTAATACCTTTTTTTGAAATAAATA
>NZ_JACYHC010000157.1:0-535 GCF_017152085.1 Staphylococcus sp. EG-SA-2 | reverse complement strand
CGAATATCGTTCATGAAATGAAACGACGGTATCCAGACATAAAGGTAGAAGTAAGCGAGCCACTTGGCACACATCCTTTAATGAGACGATTAATTGAACAACGTATTTGTGACGCATTAGCAGGTGAAGAACAACAAGTTGGAGTTATGGTTGTTGCACACGGCAATATTAATGGAAAGTTTACTAAGGCACACGAAGAGTTACAAATATGCACTCAAAATTTGCAAATTAGCAAGCCGACATATGCGAGAACGCTATATGGAGAGATTAGTTTTACACATGATTTAGAAAGCATCTCGAAACGGTATCAAAAATTGATTGTCGTACCATTATTTTTATACGACGGAAGGCTTGTTAACAAAGTGAAGCAGCAAATGAATGACATGGTTATTAATACAGATATACACATCACACCTTCAATTAACTTCGACCCAATTTTAAAGCAAATCATTAACGATAGATTAGAAAGCTTAATGATTCCGATGAAAATATAAAAGCACTAACGAAAAATTAATACCTTTTTTTGAAATAAATA
>NZ_JACYHC010000156.1:0-537 GCF_017152085.1 Staphylococcus sp. EG-SA-2 | reverse complement strand
GTATATGGCTCATGGCGTGCATTAGAAGAGTTAAAAGAAAATGGTAAAATTAAAGCAATCGGTGTATCTAACTTCGGCGTTGATCGAATTGTAGATTTAGGTATTCACAATCAAATTCAACCACAAGTGAACCAAATAGAAATTAATCCATTCCATCAACAAGAAGAACAAGTTGCAGCACTTCAACAAGAAAATGTTGTGGTAGAAGCTTGGGCACCATTTGCAGAAGGTAAAAATCAATTATTCCAAAATCAATTGTTGCAGGCCATTGCAGATAAATACAACAAATCAATTGCACAAGTTATTTTACGCTTGTTAGTAGAACGTGACATTGTTGTACTCGCAAAATCAGTGAATCCAGAACGTATGGCTCAAAACTTAGATATATTTGATTTTGAACTTACAGAAGAAGATAAACAACAAATTGCGACATTAGAAGAAAGTAATAGCCAATTTTTCTCACATGCTGATCCAGAGATGATTAAAGCACTTACAAGCAGAGAATTAGATGTTTAATCATAATATAACAAAGTAAAT
>NZ_JACYHC010000155.1:0-537 GCF_017152085.1 Staphylococcus sp. EG-SA-2 | reverse complement strand
TTAAACGACTTAATACATCTGATAGTAGTAACAAATCTGCACCTATAATAAATGTTAATGGAATCATGACTAAATAATTCTTACTCACATAGCGTTTGACTATATGCGGTACGATTAAGCCAACAAAGCCAATTGGTCCTGCCACTGATACCGACATACCTGTAAGAATAATGACTAATAGTCCAATGATAATTCTAACTTTATTTATATTTTGACCTAATCCCTTAGCAATGTCATCGCCTAGTTCCATTATCGTTAGTTGACGTCCAATAAAAATCGTTACAATTAAAGCACCAATAAGCCATGGTAGAATGGTTAAAATTTCATCCCACTTCATACTGGATAATGAACCGACAAGCCAAAACATCACTTGTTCGTTTGAATTCTCATTCAAAATAATAATACCTTCGGTCATACTACTAAAAAACAAATGGATGGCCATACCAGCCAATGCTAATTTAATGGGTGTCATACCTTTCGTAGCACCTGAAAGTGTATAAACAGTTAAACCACCTATAAATGCACCTATCACACCTA
>NZ_JACYHC010000154.1:0-8233 GCF_017152085.1 Staphylococcus sp. EG-SA-2 | reverse complement strand
ATATTAAAAAATACTTACGGTGTTATTATTTATCAAGAGCAAATTATGCAAATAGCGAGCACATTTGCAAACTTCAGTTATGGTGAAGCGGATATTTTAAGAAGAGCAATGAGTAAAAAAAATAGAGCTGTTCTTGAAAGTGAGCGTCAACATTTTATAGAAGGTGCAAAGCAAAATGGTTATCACGAAGACATTAGTAAGCAAATATTTGATTTGATTCTGAAATTTGCTGATTATGGTTTTCCTAGAGCACATGCTGTCAGCTATTCTAAAATTGCATACATTATGAGCTTTTTAAAAGTCCATTATCCAAATTATTTTTACGCAAATATTTTAAGTAATGTTATTGGAAGTGAGAAGAAAACTGCTCAAATGATAGAAGAAGCAAAAAAACAAGGTATCACTATATTGCCACCGAACATTAACGAAAGTCATTGGTTTTATAAACCTTCCCAAGAAGGCATTTATTTATCAATTGGTACAATTAAAGGTGTTGGTTATCAAAGTGTGAAAGTGATTGTTGATGAACGTTATCAGAACGGCAAATTTAAAGATTTCTTTGATTTTGCTAGACGTATACCGAAGAGAGTCAAAACGAGAAAGTTACTTGAAGCACTGATTTTAGTGGGAGCGTTTGATGCTTTTGGTAAAACACGTTCAACGTTGTTGCAAGCTATTGATCAAGTGTTGGATGGCGATTTAAACATTGAACAAGATGGTTTTTTATTTGATATTTTAACGCCAAAACAGATGTATGAAGATAAAGAAGAATTGCCTGATGCACTTATTAGTCAGTACGAAAAAGAATATTTAGGATTTTATGTTTCGCAACACCCAGTAGATAAAAAGTTTGTTGCCAAACAATATTTAACGATATTTAAATTGAGTAACGCGCAGAATTATAAACCTATATTAGTACAGTTTGATAAAGTTAAACAAATTCGAACTAAAAATGGTCAAAATATGGCATTCGTCACATTAAATGATGGCATTGAAACTTTAGATGGTGTGATTTTCCCTAATCAGTTTAAAAAGTACGAAGAGTTGTTATCACATAATGACTTGTTTATAGTTAGCGGGAAATTTGACCATAGAAAGCAACAACGTCAACTAATTATAAATGAGATTCAGACATTAGCCACTTTTGAAGAACAAAAATTAGCATTTGCCAAACAAATTATAATTAGAAATAAATCACAAATAGATATGTTTGAAGAGATGATTAAAGCTACGAAAGAGAATGCTAATGATGTTGTGTTATCCTTTTATGATGAAACGATTAAACAAATGACTACTTTAGGCTATATTAATCAAAAAGATAGTATGTTTAATAATTTTATACAATCCTTTAACCCTAGTGATATTAGGCTTATATAACTTTTATCAACTAATAAATTATGATATAGTAAACTGATGGTTAGATATTTTTTAACCATCAGTTTGCGTTTATATTAGTTTTTTATGCTTATTATTTTTATGAGTTTCACTTTACATTATTGATTAATCCATAAGAATAATTAGCACAAAAAGCAGTATACATAAATTGAGTAAAGAATTTTGTCGATATATCGTGCGGAAAAATAATAACTTTTTGATATATTGGTTTTTGCTATCCATTATAATAATTAAAGGTATATCTTTAGATAGTATGGTTTAATGTATCTTTATAAATATTATTTTATTATCGTTTATCGCTATTTGTGTTACATAATCAAAACCATAAATTCTTACTCATTCAGATTTACCCAATATTTTTACTTTTATAATGTAATGCGTTTTATCCAAGTTATTTTTTAAAAATAAATATTGAATTAGGGGCTGATTTCATGTCATTAAGAGATGAAGCATTGGAAATGCACAAACGTAATCAAGGTAAATTAGAAGTTAAACCAAATGTAAAAGTTACTAATAAAGAGGAATTAAGTTTAGCATACTCACCTGGCGTTGCTGAACCGTGTAAAGATATTTATGAAGATAAAAGAAAAGTATATGATTACACAATTAAAGGAAATACAGTTGCAGTTATTACTGATGGAACAGCGGTATTAGGTTTAGGTAACATTGGACCTGAAGCAAGTATTCCTGTAATGGAAGGTAAAGCAGTATTATTCAAAAGCTTCGCTGGTATCAATGGGGTGCCTATTGCGTTAAATACAACTGATACCGAAGAAATCATTAAAACAGTTAAGTTGTTAGAACCTAATTATGGTGGTATTAATTTAGAGGATATTTCGGCACCACGTTGTTTTGAAATTGAAGAACGATTGAAAAAAGAAACTAATATTCCGGTATTCCATGACGATCAACATGGTACAGCAATTGTAACAATGGCAGGTTTGGTAAATGCATTGAGAGTTGTTAACAAAGATATTGCTAAAATAAAAGTTGTACTAAATGGTGCTGGTGCAGCAGGAATAGCCATTGTTAAATTACTATACGCGTATGGTGTAAGAAATATGGTTATGTGTGACTCAAGAGGCGCAATTTTTGAAGGACGTTCATATGGTATGAATCCTACGAAAGATGTTGTAGCTAAATGGACAAATAAAGATAAGATTGAAGGGTCTTTAGAAGAAGTCGTAAAAGACGCAGATGTATTTATCGGAGTTTCTGTAGCTAATGCGCTGTCACAAGATATGGTTAAGAGTATGGCAGATAATCCAATTATATTTGCAATGGCTAATCCAAATCCTGAAATAATACCTGATGATGCCAAAGCGGCAGGTGCACGAGTTGTTGGTACAGGACGTTCAGACTATCCTAACCAAATTAATAATGTATTAGCTTTCCCTGGTATTTTTAGAGGTGCATTAGAGGTTGAAGCTACACATATAAATGAAGAAATGAAAAAGGCAGCTGTAGAAGCGATTGCTGATTTAATCGATAGTTCTGAATTAAATGAAGACTACTGTATCCCAGGACCGTTTGATAAACGTGTAGCGCCATCAGTTGCTCGTAATGTTGCTAAAGCGGCAATGGAATCTGGAGTAGCTAGGATTGAAGTTGATCCGCAAGATGTGTATGATAAAACAATGAAACTTACAGATTTACAATAAAAATAATTAACGTTTAATTAAATTGCTTAAAAGTTAGCAATAAAGAGTCATTAAAATGATGAAAATGAAAGTTTATGATAAACATTCAACAGTCAAACGAATATAAATCAAATAAATTTAAACCCGTTTTTAACTGGTCAAGTTCAGTTTAAGGCTCTAAATGGTTAGAACAGAGGTTATTTGGAGGTTTTCCTATGTTTAAAGATTTTTTTAATCGAACAAAGAAAAAGAAATATCTTACAGTACAAGACTCTAAAAATAATGATGTGCCTGCAGGTATTATGACTAAGTGTCCAAAGTGTAAGAAAATTATGTACACAAAAGAATTAGCTGAAAATTTAAATGTGTGCTTTAATTGTGATCATCATATTGCTTTAACTGCGTATAAACGTATAGAAGCAATTTCTGATGAAGGATCATTTACAGAATTCGATAAGGGAATGACCTCTGCGAATCCATTAGATTTTCCAAGTTATTTAGAAAAAATTGAAAAGGACCAACAAAAGACAGGTCTTAAAGAAGCAGTTGTGACTGGTACAGCGCAACTAGATGGTATGAAATTTGGCGTTGCTGTCATGGATTCACGTTTTAGAATGGGAAGTATGGGATCGGTTATCGGTGAAAAGATATGTCGCATCATTGATTACTGCACTGAGAACCGTTTACCATTTATTCTTTTCTCTGCAAGTGGTGGTGCACGTATGCAAGAAGGTATTATTTCCTTGATGCAAATGGGTAAAACCAGTGTATCTTTAAAACGTCATTCTGACGCTGGACTATTATATATATCATATTTAACACATCCAACTACTGGTGGTGTATCTGCAAGTTTTGCATCAGTTGGTGATATAAATTTAAGTGAGCCAAAAGCGTTGATAGGTTTTGCAGGTCGTCGAGTTATTGAACAGACAATAAACGAAAAATTGCCAGATGATTTCCAAACTGCAGAATTTTTATTAGAGCATGGACAATTGGATAAAGTTGTACATCGTAATGATATGCGTCAAACATTGTCTGAAATTCTAAAAATCCATCAAGAGGTGACTAAATAATGTTAGATTTTGAAAAACCACTTTTTGAAATTCGAAATAAAATTGAATCTTTAAAAGAATCTCAAGATAAAAATGATGTGGATTTACAAGAAGAAATTGACATGCTTGAAGCGTCATTGGAACGAGAAACTAAAAAAATATATACAAATCTAAAACCATGGGATCGTGTGCAAATTGCGCGTTTGCAAGAAAGACCTACGACCCTAGATTATATTCCATATATCTTTGATTCGTTTATGGAACTACATGGTGATCGTAATTTTAGAGATGATCCAGCAATGATTGGTGGTATTGGCTTTTTAAATGGTCGTGCTGTTACAGTTATTGGACAACAACGTGGAAAAGATACAAAAGATAATATTTATCGAAATTTTGGTATGGCGCATCCAGAAGGTTATCGAAAAGCATTACGTTTAATGAAACAAGCTGAAAAATTCAATCGTCCTATCTTTACATTTATAGATACAAAAGGTGCATATCCTGGTAAAGCTGCTGAAGAACGTGGACAAAGTGAATCTATCGCAACAAATTTGATTGAGATGGCTTCATTAAAAGTACCAGTTATTGCGATAGTCATTGGTGAAGGTGGCAGTGGAGGTGCTCTAGGTATTGGTATTGCCAATAAAGTATTGATGTTAGAGAATAGTACTTACTCTGTTATATCTCCTGAAGGTGCAGCGGCATTATTATGGAAAGACAGTAATTTGGCTAAAATTGCAGCTGAAACAATGAAAATTACTGCCCATGATATTAAGCAATTAGGTATTATAGATGATGTCATTTCTGAACCACTTGGCGGTGCACATAAAGATGTTGAACAGCAAGCTTTAGCTATTAAATCAGCGTTTGTTGCACAGTTAGATTCACTTGAGTCATTATCACGTGATGAAATTGCTAATGATCGCTTTGAAAAATTCAGAAATATCGGTTCTTATATAGAATAATCAACTTGAGCATTTTTATGTTAAATCGATACTGGGTTTTACCATAAATTGAAGTACATTAAAACAATAATTTAATATTTAGATACTGAATTTTAACTAAGATTAGTAGTCAAAATTGTGGCTACTAATCTTTTTTTAATTAAGTTAAAATAAAATTCAATATTTAAAACGTTTACATCAATTCAATACATTAGTTTTGATGGAATGACATATCAATTTGTGGTAATTTAGAGTTAAAGATAAATCAGTTATAGAAAGGTATGTCGTCATGAAGAAAATTGCAGTTTTAACTAGTGGTGGAGATTCACCTGGAATGAATGCTGCCGTAAGAGCAGTTGTTCGTACAGCAATTTACAATGAAATTGAAGTTTATGGTGTGTATCATGGTTACCAAGGATTGTTAAATGATGATATTCATAAACTTGAATTAGGATCAGTTGGGGATACGATTCAGCGTGGAGGTACATTCTTGTATTCAGCAAGATGTCCAGAGTTTAAGGAGCAAGAAGTACGTAAAGTTGCAATCGAAAACTTACGTAAAAGAGGGATTGAGGGCCTTGTAGTTATTGGTGGTGACGGTAGTTATCGCGGTGCACAACGCATCAGTGAGGAATGCAAAGAAATTCAAACTATCGGTATTCCTGGTACGATTGACAATGATATCAATGGTACTGATTTTACAATTGGATTTGACACAGCTTTAAATACGATTATTGGCTTAGTCGACAAAATTAGAGATACTGCGTCAAGTCACGCACGAACATTTATCATTGAAGCAATGGGCCGTGATTGTGGAGATCTAGCATTATGGGCTGGATTATCAGTTGGTGCTGAGACAATTGTAGTTCCAGAAGTGAAAACAGATATTAAAGAAATAGCTGATAAAATTGAACAAGGTATTAAACGTGGTAAGAAACACTCAATCGTTCTTGTAGCAGAAGGTTGCATGACTGCGCAAGATTGTCAAAAAGAATTATCACAATACATCAATGTTGATAATAGAGTGTCTGTGTTAGGTCACGTTCAACGTGGTGGTAGCCCAACAGGTGCGGATAGAGTTTTAGCATCACGTTTAGGTGGATATGCGGTAGACTTATTAATGCAAGGTGAAACAGCTAAGGGTGTTGGAATTAAGAACAATAAAATTGTAGCAACATCTTTTGATGAAATTTTTGATGGTAAAGATCATAAATTTGATTATAGTCTATATGAACTTGCTAACAAGTTATCTATATAAGATTTCAGGAGGAATTATAAAATGAGAAAAACTAAAATTGTATGTACAATTGGACCAGCTTCAGAATCAGAAGAAATGATTGAGAAATTAATCAATGCTGGTATGAACGTTGCACGATTAAACTTTTCACATGGTAGTCATGAAGAGCATAAAGGTAGAATTGATACAATTCGTAAAGTAGCTAAAAGATTAGACAAAATTGTAGCAATTTTATTAGATACAAAAGGTCCAGAAATTCGTACGCATAATATGAAAGACGGTATCATTGAACTTGAACGTGGTAACGAAGTTATTGTTAGCATGAATGAAGTTGAAGGAACACCTGAAAAGTTCTCAGTAACATATGAAAACTTAATTAACGATGTTCAAGTAGGTTCATACATTTTACTTGATGATGGCTTAATTGAATTACAAGTTAAAGATATTGACCATGCTAAAAAAGAAGTTAAATGTGATATTTTAAACTCTGGTGAGCTTAAAAACAAAAAAGGTGTTAACTTACCTGGTGTAAGAGTAAGTTTACCTGGTATTACAGAAAAAGATGCTGAAGATATCCGTTTCGGTATTAAAGAAAATGTTGACTTCATTGCAGCAAGTTTCGTACGTCGTCCTAGTGATGTTTTAGAAATTCGTGAAATTTTAGAAGAACAAAAAGCTAACATTTCAGTATTCCCTAAAATTGAAAACCAAGAAGGTATTGATAATATTGCGGAAATTCTTGAAGTGTCTGATGGTTTAATGGTTGCACGTGGTGACATGGGTGTTGAAATTCCACCTGAAAAAGTACCAATGGTTCAAAAAGATTTAATCAGACAATGTAACAAATTAGGTAAACCAGTTATTACAGCTACACAAATGTTAGATTCTATGCAACGTAACCCACGTGCTACACGTGCAGAAGCTAGTGACGTTGCCAACGCAATCTATGATGGTACAGATGCAGTAATGTTATCTGGTGAAACTGCTGCTGGTTTATATCCTGAAGAAGCTGTTAAAACAATGAGAAATATTGCTGTATCAGCTGAAGCAGCCCAAGATTATAAAAAGTTATTGTCAGATCGTACTAAATTAGTTGAAACTTCATTAGTGAATGCTATCGGTATTTCGGTTGCACATACAGCTTTAAACTTAAATGTTAAAGCAATTGTAGCTGCTACTGAAAGTGGTTCAACGGCACGTACTATCTCTAAATATCGTCCACATTCAGACATTATTGCGGTGACTCCAAGTGAAGAAACAGCACGTCAATGTTCAATTGTTTGGGGAGTTCAACCTGTAGTTAAAAAAGGACGTAAGAGTACAGATGCATTGTTAAACAATGCAGTTGCAACAGCTGTTGAAACTGGTAGAGTATCTAATGGTGATTTAATCATTATTACTGCTGGTGTACCAACTGGTGAAACTGGAACTACTAATATGATGAAAATCCACCTAGTTGGTGACGAAATTGCTAATGGTCAAGGTATTGGACGTGGATCAGTTGTTGGTACTACGTTAGTTGCTGAAACTGTTAAAGATTTAGAAGGTAAAGATTTATCTGACAAAGTTATCGTTACTAACTCAATCGATGAAACGTTTGTACCTTATGTAGAAAAAGCTTTAGGATTAATTACAGAAGAAAATGGTATTACATCACCAAGTGCAATTGTTGGTTTAGAAAAAGGTATTCCAACAGTTGTAGGTGTAGAAAAAGCTGTTAAAAACATAAGCAATAACATGTTAGTTACGATTGATGCTGCTCAAGGTAAAATCTTTGAAGGATATGCAAACGTACTATAATTTATAAAAAAACGTCTTTCCATTTATCAACAATGGAAAGGCGTTTTTTGGTTCATCTGGTATTTTATGACGTAATTAATAGGTTATTTGATAATGATAGTGTATGAATGGCAATCTATATAAATGTTTATATCTTTTATACATGTACATTATCACCTTCAAACT
>NZ_JACYHC010000153.1:0-537 GCF_017152085.1 Staphylococcus sp. EG-SA-2 | reverse complement strand
TTAAACGACTTAATACATCTGATAGTAGTAACAAATCTGCACCTATAATAAATGTTAATGGAATCATGACTAAATAATTCTTACTCACATAGCGTTTGACTATATGCGGTACGATTAAGCCAACAAATCCAATTGGTCCTGCCACTGACACCGACATACCTGTAAGAATAATGACTAATAGCCCAATGATAATTCTAACTTTATTTATATTTTGACCCAATCCCTTAGCAATGTCATCGCCTAGTTCCATAATCGTTAGTTGACGTCCAATAAAAATCGTTACAATTAAAGCACCAATAATCCATGGTAAAATGGTTAAAATTTCATCCCACTTCATACTGGATAATGAACCGACAAGCCAAAACATCACTTGTTCGTTTGAATTCTCATTCAAAATAATAATACCTTCAGTCATACTACTAAAAAACAAATGGATGGCCATACCAGCCAATGCTAATTTAATGGGTGTCATACCTTTCGTAGCACCTGAAAGTGTATAAACAGTTAAACCACCTATAAATGCACCTATCACACCTA
>NZ_JACYHC010000152.1:0-537 GCF_017152085.1 Staphylococcus sp. EG-SA-2 | reverse complement strand
ACGCTTCTAAATCTAAACAAGCAACAAGTCGTAAAAAACAACTTGAGAAAATTGAATTAGATGATATTCAACCATCATCAAGAAGATATCCTTTCGTTAAATTCACGCCTGAGCGTGAGATTGGTAACGACTTATTAATCGTTCAAAATCTTTCTAAAACAATTGACGGCGAAAAAGTATTAGATAATGTATCATTCACAATGAATCCAAATGATAAAGCGATTTTAATTGGAGATAGTGAAATTGCAAAAACAACATTACTTAAAATATTAGCTGGCGAAATGGAACCAGACGAAGGTTCATTTAAATGGGGTGTTACTACATCATTAAGTTACTTCCCTAAAGATAACTCAGAGTTCTTTGAGGGTGTAAATATGAATCTCGTTGATTGGTTAAGACAATATGCTCCTGAAGATGAACAAACAGAAACATTTTTACGTGGTTTCTTAGGTCGTATGTTATTTAGTGGTGAAGAAGTTAAGAAAAAAGCTAGTGTGCTTTCAGGTGGAGAAAAAGTACGTTGTATGCTAAGTAAAA
>NZ_JACYHC010000151.1:0-537 GCF_017152085.1 Staphylococcus sp. EG-SA-2 | reverse complement strand
TAATCAACGCTAACTTTGTAATATCGTTATCATCTAAATAAGTGGCAATATTAATCGCTTCATCAAGATGTCCTTGTCCTAATTCCATCCAATATAATAAGTAGTCTTTGTTTGAATTTGGTGTCACGTTATTAAGTAAATTTTCTTTCTTATCTTTTTCTAAACCTTGTTTATTTGTTTGGATATAACTTTTGGCATAAATGTAAAGTGCCTCTTTATCTAATTTTTTTCCATCTAAATCATCATACGTATTTAGTACTTGCGTATAATCATCCTTTACAAATGCTTGGTATCCTTTTTCAATGCGCTCATTATGCTTCATTACTGAAAAATATAAAAAGGCTAAAAATGCAATTAATAACACACTTAACGTTGTCATGCCGATAGCAACCCATTTGAAAACGGTATGCCCTACTTTGCGTACATATGCATAATTTTGACTATAATCTTGTTCTTGTTTCTGATACTGTTCATCTAAAAATGCCGTTAGTAAATCTAACGTTGCCGCTTCAATAACTTTAGTTTCAAATGGCGTTC
>NZ_JACYHC010000150.1:0-537 GCF_017152085.1 Staphylococcus sp. EG-SA-2 | reverse complement strand
TAATCAACGCTAACTTTGTAATATCGTTATCATCTAAATAAGTGGCAATATTAATCGCTTCATCAAGATGTCCTTGTCCTAATTCCATCCAATATAATAAGTAGTCTTTGTTTGAATTTGGTGTCACATTATTAAGTAAATTTTCTTTCTTATCTTTTTCTAAACCTTGTTTATTTGTTTGGATATAACTTTTGGCATAAATGTAAAGTGCCTCTTTATCTAATTTTTTACCATCTAAATCATCATACGTATTTAGTACTTGCGTATAATCATCCTTTACAAATGCTTGGTATCCTTTTTCAATGCGCTCATTATGCTTCATTACTGAAAAATATAAAAAGGCTAAGAATGCAATTAATAAAACACTTAACGTTGTCATACCGATAGCAACCCATTTGAAAACGGTATGTCCTACTTTGCGTACATATGCATAATTTTGACTATAATCTTGTTCTTGTTTCTGATACTGTTCATCTAAAAATGCCGTTAGTAAATCTAACGTTGCCGCTTCAATAACTTTAGTTTCAAATGGCGTTC
>NZ_JACYHC010000149.1:0-537 GCF_017152085.1 Staphylococcus sp. EG-SA-2 | reverse complement strand
ACGCTTCTAAATCTAAACAAGCAACAAGTCGTAAAAAACAACTTGAGAAAATTGAATTAGATGATATTCAACCATCATCAAGAAGATATCCTTTCGTTAAATTCACGCCTGAGCGTGAGATTGGTAATGACTTATTAATCGTTCAAAATCTTTCTAAAACGATTGACGGTGAAAAAGTATTAGATAACATTTCATTCACAATGAATCCAAATGATAAAGCAATTTTAATTGGAGATAGTGAAATCGCGAAAACAACATTACTTAAAATATTAGCTGGTGAAATGGAACCAGACGAAGGTTCTTATAAATGGGGTGTAACAACATCATTAAGTTACTTCCCTAAAGATAACTCAGAATTCTTTGAGGGCGTTAATATGAACCTTGTAGATTGGTTAAGACAATATGCACCGGAAGATGAACAAACAGAAACATTTTTACGTGGTTTCTTAGGTCGTATGTTATTTAGTGGTGAAGAAGTTAAGAAAAAAGCTAGTGTGCTTTCAGGTGGAGAAAAAGTACGTTGTATGCTAAGTAAAA
>NZ_JACYHC010000148.1:0-539 GCF_017152085.1 Staphylococcus sp. EG-SA-2 | reverse complement strand
GACGTGTAAATGTTAAATTCTAAAACGGAAATAACCACCATCCCATTAAACCACTTTTTTGTTCAATCACTATATTTCACACAGCTTCATTAATAAAACGAAATTGCTTCAACCCGCTTCAACTTCAACTGGCTTCAACTTCAGCCTACTTCATTCAATAACAAAACGAATCCGCTTCATCCAAAATCAACCATTCTAACGCACATATTCAAATATAGCAGCTGCACCCATACCGACACCAATACACATCGTAACCATGCCGTAACGGCTATCGGGACGTCTACCCATTTCATTAAGTAAACGCGCGGTTAACATTGCGCCTGTAGCACCTAATGGATGACCTAAAGCAATAGCGCCACCATTCACATTCGTACGTGATATATCTAGACCTACTTCTTTAATAGATGCAATTGTTTGAGAAGCAAATGCTTCGTTCAATTCGATCAAATCAATGTCTTCAACAGATAGATTGCTGAGTGACAATACTTCAGGAATCGCATATGCAGGCCCAATACCCATAATTTTCGGGTCAACGCCTA
>NZ_JACYHC010000147.1:0-540 GCF_017152085.1 Staphylococcus sp. EG-SA-2 | reverse complement strand
TTTTCGGTACTATTGCTGCTATGGTACTATAAGCATAAAGAGGTGAAAATATGACTCATTTATTAGAGACATTTGAGATGTCAATAGATCACCAGGAAGATGGTTTAGTTGTTATTTCTATGCCTGTCACTGATAAAGTAAAACAACCATTTGGATATTTACATGGTGGGGCTTCGATTGCTTTAGGTGAAACAGCATGTTCATTAGGATCTGCTAATTTAATTGATACAACCAAATTTATTCCATTAGGTTTAGAGATGAATGCTAACCATATTCATTCTGCTAAAGATGGTCGTGTTACTGCGACAGCTGAAATTATTCATCGAGGTAAGTCGACACATGTATGGGATATAAAAATTAAGAATGACAAAGAACAATTAATTACAGTTATGCGTGGTACAGTTGCTATTAAACCTTTAAAATAAAAGAACTGCTAGCTGAAATGTTATGAGATATTCATAACTACGGCTAGCAGTTTTTTTATGCGCTATATTGTTGTAATTTTAGAAATGCTTGTTCAATGCGTTCGGCAGCTTTACG
>NZ_JACYHC010000146.1:0-540 GCF_017152085.1 Staphylococcus sp. EG-SA-2 | reverse complement strand
TTTTCGGTACTATTGCTGCTATGGTACTATAAGCATAAAGAGGTGAAAATATGACTCATTTATTAGAGACATTTGAGATGTCAATAGATCACCAGGAAGATGGTTTAGTTGTTATTTCTATGCCTGTTACTGATAAAGTAAAACAACCATTTGGATATTTACATGGTGGTGCTTCGATTGCTTTAGGTGAAACAGCATGTTCATTAGGATCTGCTAATCTAATTGATACAACCAAATTTATTCCATTAGGTTTAGAGATGAATGCCAATCATATTCATTCTGCTAAAGATGGTCATGTTACTGCGACAGCTGAAATTATTCATCAAGGTAAGTCGACACATGTATGGGATATAAAAATTAAGAATGACAAAGAACAATTAATTACAGTTATGCGTGGTACAGTTGCTATTAAGCCTTTAAAATAAAAGAACTGCTAGCTGAAATGTTATGAGATATTCATAACTACGGCTAGCAGTTTTTTTATGCGCTATATTGTTGTAATTTTAGAAATGCTTGTTCAATGCGTTCGGCAGCTTTACG
>NZ_JACYHC010000145.1:0-540 GCF_017152085.1 Staphylococcus sp. EG-SA-2 | reverse complement strand
AATCAGAAATGAACGATGATGATGAATTAGAAGTAGGTGAAGAATATAGTTTCTTCATTTATCCAAACCGTTCAGGTGAATTATTTGCAACTCAAAATATGCCTGATATTACGAAAGATAAATATGATTTTGCTAAAGTACTTAAAACGGATCGCGATGGGGCACGTATAGATGTTGGTTTACCCCGTGAAGTGTTAGTACCATGGGAAGATTTACCAAAAGTGAAATCACTATGGCCACAACCTGGTGATCATTTGCTAGTTACATTACGAATTGACCGTGAGAATCATATGTATGGACGTTTAGCGAGTGAATCTGTTGTAGAAAATATGTTTACACCTGTACACGATGATAATTTAAAAAACGAAGTCATTGAAGCCAAACCTTACCGCGTATTACGAATTGGTAGCTTCTTATTAAGCGAATCAGGTTACAAAATTTTCGTACATGAATCAGAACGTAAAGCTGAACCAAGATTAGGTGAATCTGTTCAAGTTAGAATTATCGGGCATAATGATAAAGGTGAGTTAAATGGTTCAT
>NZ_JACYHC010000144.1:0-542 GCF_017152085.1 Staphylococcus sp. EG-SA-2 | reverse complement strand
CTTCAACTTTATCAGCATCTTCCTTATTGTTAACATCATAATCAATTAATAATGATATGCCATTATTAATTTTGTCAGCGCGACCAAAAGAATCAGAACATAGCACTTTTACGCCAAGCACTTCAAATTCAGCATGCATAGTTGCTTCTTGCGCTTCTTCCTTAGTCATACCAAAATGTGACGCTTGTTCTTCGCCAACTTCTAAACGTTTAACGTCAGTTGCACCAAATACTTCTTCGTAATATGCAAGGGCTTCTTTTGAATTTTCAAAAGCGATATAAGGGAATAATGCTGTCATGTAAAACACCTCAATGTAGTATTTTTATTACTAACACCATGTTACATTAAAAAATGGCAAAAGTATAACTTTTACGATGAATTGAAGTCAATCTTTTGTAAAATACACGATAAATTGTAAGATGAAATTGATTTAAATGAAGTAAACATATATATGACATACAAAAAATGAAAATGACACAGAGACGTATGTGTTGTTTAGTGTTTTAAAATTCAAGTTTAAAAAATGCTTTTAGATACATAAG
>NZ_JACYHC010000143.1:0-8277 GCF_017152085.1 Staphylococcus sp. EG-SA-2 | reverse complement strand
GTATACAATTGATTACAGTAAATTTTTCTTCGAAAATTTTACTATAAATAATTATTTTAATTTAAGAGGTCATTTTTTGAGATAATTATTTATATTATTTAATAGTTAGGGGGGCCCCTAACGACTAAATAATGTAATAATTAAAAGAAGATGGTTTAGCAAGAGTTGCTCATTTAGATAAAAAATGGAGAATTAAATGGAGAAAATTGAGAATGAAATAGTTAATAAGACATATCTTGCAATTAATTCTTTGGAAGAATTAAGAAATATGATTGGTATTAAATCAGACTATTTTTATAAATGTCTTTATGTGAATGACCATTTTTATAATGTTATCAAAATACCTAAACGAAAAAAAGATGAATATAGAGAATTGATGATTCCTAATATGGCTCTCAAAAATATCCAAAGGTGGATTTTAGATAATGTATTGTACAGAAGGCAAGTTCATAAATGTGCAACTGGTTTTGTTCCTAGGAAATCAATAGTGAACAATGCAATCCCACACGTTGGGCAGAAATATATATTGAAAATGGATATAGAAAACTTTTTTCCGAGTATCACATTTAAGCAGGTTAGAAAAATATTTTCTGAGATGGGCTATAAATTTGAACTTGCGACAGCACTCGCAAATTTGTGTACAGTGAATAATCAGTTGCCTCAAGGTGCACCAACCAGTCCATATATAGCTAATATCATCTTTTACAATATAGATAAAAGAATCTTTTCTTATTGTCAAAAAAATAATTTGAGATATACTCGATATGCTGATGATATTACTATTTCTGGATCTAATAAAGTAAGTTTTAGTAAAGAAATTATCAGGGAAATAGTAAACCAATATAATTTTAGAATTAATGAAAGTAAGACAATTATGTTTAAACCAGGAGACAGAAAAAAAGTTACTGGTATTATAGTTAATGAAAAAATATCGGTTCCTAAAACTTTAATAAGAGAGGTCAGGAAGCAAATTTATTTTGTAAATAAGTTTGGATTAGAAGAACACTTAATTCGAAATAATTATTCATTGGATTATGAGCAGCAATTTATTATGAGTATATATGGAAAAATCAGTTTTATTAAAATGATTGATTTCAAGAAAGGCGTTAGTTTACAAAAGAAATTTAATGAAGTACTAGGTAATATAGAATCGTCTAACATGTACAGAGATAATATTGACTTTGATGATATAGAACTACATTGGATAAATTAAACCGCTTAATAATTAATATATTTTAGTTAATATTTCTTTTGAAATTTACCACCAGCCAGCAGATTTTTATTATATTTTAATACCCCTAGGTTAAATTAGAGGAAACCCAATACTATCAAAAAAATTAGAAATCCTTTAATATCATGCCTTAAGACAGTATATGCAACTATACGAAATCCTAAAGTAAACCAGGTCTTAAAGCAGCTCGTCGTTCACCTCATTTCTTAAAACGTTAATTGTCGGACGATATATACAAAACACCTCGATGTTATGTCGAGGTGTTTTTTTTGCGTTTGTGTGGGGAATATGAAATGTGTAGAGTATAAATGGACTTTCCTTTATTTAATGTCTTAGGAATAGAATTAATTCAACTATGGATTATTGATTTACACGTATAATTTGTACATGTTTACACAATCAAAAGTGTACATTATTAAATTGTCATTTAGCTTGCGGAGGGTGGACGATAACCAGACGATTGTGTTCTAATCATAGTGGTTCAAGGGAAAGAACGACCGGACGATAACTCAAGAGCCTTAATTAAAGAGTATTATCAAAATAAGGAGTGACCTAATTGAAAGATTCTATATTTTGGAAGAAAGCTTTTATTCCTGTTTATTTTATTGTTGCGATGCTGGTGTTTCTACTTTTTAGGTTTTATATTAAAACAGATAACTTTTCTATATACTTAATGATTATCTTCTTAATTTGTTTAGGAACTGCATCTATCATTTATAACTATAAAAATAATCGCTAATATAAGTGTGAAATGTATAAGTCATAGTTAGATCTAAGTCTTGCTGTGGCTTATTAATCGAAACACCATTTTGAAACCGCCATAAAACAGCATTTTTATATCTCCATAAAACGACAAATTCAAGCCCGACATAAAACAGCATTTTCAGCCCACCATAAAACGACAATTTCAAACCGCCATTGACTAAACACCTCATCCCAAAATATCGTAACAATCCTATACATCAATCAATCCAACATCCCTCATAATCACAACGCACAAAATCTACTCATGCATTTTTGGAATACTTAGTATTACAAATAACGATTTTTATTCATCTAACAAAGGTTATATAATGTAATGAAGGCAATTTTTATGTATTACAAATCTAATCGTACATGTAAAATTTTGATAAACATCATTAATTTTGCGTAACTATCATTAGATTACAAATCACAATGTAATTACATGTAATACACATCTATACATCACAATTGGAAGGAAATGAATATAAATGACTGATAAAAAGTACACTGCAGCCGATATGGTTATTGATACTTTGAAAAATAATGGGGTAGAATATGTTTTTGGTATTCCGGGTGCAAAGATAGACTATCTATTTAATGCTTTAATTGATGATGGTCCTGAACTTATTGTCACTCGTCATGAACAAAATGCTGCAATGATGGCACAAGGTATTGGAAGATTAACAGGTAAACCGGGTGTAGTACTTGTTACAAGTGGCCCTGGTGTAAGTAATTTAACGACTGGACTATTAACAGCTACATCTGAAGGGGATCCTGTATTAGCGTTAGGTGGCCAAGTGAAACGTAATGATTTATTACGATTAACGCATCAAAGTATTGATAATGCTGCGCTATTAAAATATTCATCAAAATACAGTGAAGAAGTACAAGATCCTGAATCATTATCAGAAGTTATGACAAATGCAATTCGAATTGCTACTTCAGGAAAAAATGGCGCAAGTTTTATTAGTATTCCGCAAGACGTTATTTCTTCACCAGTTGAATCTAAAGCTATATCACTTTGCCAAAAACCAAATTTAGGAGTACCGAGTGAACAAGATATTAATGATGTCATTGAAGCGATTAAAAATGCATCATTTCCTGTTTTATTAGCTGGTATGAGAAGTTCAAGTGCAGAAGAAACAAATGCCATTCGCAAATTAGTTGAGCGCACGAATTTACCAGTTGTAGAAACATTCCAAGGTGCAGGTGTAATTAGTCGTGAATTAGAAAATCATTTCTTCGGTCGTGTGGGCTTATTCCGCAATCAAGTTGGTGATGAATTATTACGTAAAAGTGATTTAGTTGTTACAATCGGTTATGATCCAATTGAATACGAAGCTAGTAACTGGAATAAAGAATTAGAAACACAAATTATCAATATTGACGAAGTTCAAGCTGAAATTACTAATTATATGCAACCGAAAAAAGAGTTGATTGGTAATATTGCTAAAACGATTGAAATGATTTCTGAAAAAGTGGATGAGCCATTTATAAATCAACAACATTTAGACGAATTAGAACAATTAAGAACACATATTGATGAAGAAACTGGTATTAAAGCGACGCATGAAGAAGGAATTCTACATCCAGTGGAAATTATTGAATCTATGCAAAAGGTATTAACTGATGATACTACTGTAACAGTTGATGTTGGAAGTCACTATATTTGGATGGCACGTAATTTCAGAAGTTACAATCCAAGACATTTATTATTTAGCAATGGTATGCAAACGCTTGGTGTAGCATTACCGTGGGCAATTTCAGCTGCACTTGTGCGCCCTAATACGCAAGTTGTGTCCGTTGCTGGCGATGGTGGCTTTTTATTTTCATCACAAGATTTAGAAACGGCCGTACGTAAAAATTTAAATATCATCCAGCTTATTTGGAATGATGGAAAATATAACATGGTTGAATTCCAAGAAGAAATGAAATATAAACGTTCGTCAGGTGTAGACTTCGGTCCTGTAGATTTTGTAAAATATGCAGAATCATTTGGCGCGAAAGGTTTACGAGTTACTAATCAAGAAGAATTAGAAGCGGCAATTAAAGAGGGCTATGAAACAGATGGTCCAGTATTAATTGATATACCTGTAAATTACAAAGATAATATCAAACTTTCAACAAATATGTTACCTGACGTATTTAACTAAAATAAAGATAAATGTTAAAGAGGAGTGGGAGATTTTATGACTAATGTTTTATACCAACATGGTACATTAGGCACATTAATGGCAGGATTATTAAAAGGAACTGCATCAATAAATGAATTATTGCAACATGGTGACTTAGGTATCGCTACACTAACAGGTTCAAACGGTGAGGTAATCTTTTTAGATGGAAAAGCTTACCATGCAAATGAACATAAAGAATTTGTAGAATTAAAAGGTGACGAGTTAACACCATATGCAACTGTAACTAAATTTGTAGCAGATACAAGCTATGAAACGAAAGATAAATCTTCAGAAGCAGTTTTTGCAGAAATTAAGGAAAAGATGTTGAGTGAAAATTTATTTTCAGCAGTAAAAATTTCAGGCTTATTTAAAAAAATGCATGTACGTATGATGCCGGCTCAAGAACCACCTTATACACGTTTAATCGATTCAGCTAGAAGACAACCTGAACAAACTGAAACGTATGTCAAAGGTTCAGTCGTTGGTTTCTTTACACCAGAATTATTCCATGGTATCGGATCAGCAGGATTTCATGTACACTTTGCGAATGATGATCGTAACTTTGGTGGACATGTCTTAGATTTTGAAGTAGAAGATGTTAAAGTAGAAATCCAAAATATAGAAACATTTGAACAGCATTTTCCAATTCAAGATAAAGATTTCACTAAAGCAAATATTGACTATAAAGATATTGCAGACGAAATTAGAGAAGCTGAATAATGAATCCAGAAATATAATGACGGTTTATGAAAATTGACTTCATAATGCGCGATTTAGAAATGATAGTTTGTAAATATGATTAACCATGACTACAATAGAACAAATATATTTATAATTACGTCTAAGTAATAAAATAAATCCCTTCACTATTAGCAGTAGTGAGGGGATTTATTAGGTTCCAGATATTTGAGATTTGCTGTTATGTTAGATTATAAATTGCGGAAGACATTAATATAGAATTTACTTTAGTATAGGCCGATCTAATCTATTGTCAGTAGAAGCAATCAATAAGAAATTATAAGTTCGATCATTCATTTCATACTAAAAAGACAAACGCAATTTTTCAGCGTTTGCCCTGTGTAACTATTTTCATTTTCAAATTATTATTTAACTACAATTTGTATTTGTTTGATTGTACTTGGATCAATTGAATTTTTAGCGTCGTCATTTTTCTTTAGATTCACTACTTTTTTATTACCATCATTCAAAGTAAGTGTATACGTTGCTGTTTGTGCATTATTAATTTTTTCTGTTGTAACACCACGTTGTGAAGCTAATTCATTTTTTACTTTACTGTCAATTTCTTGATAAAGTACCTTTTTATTTTCTGGAAAAACAAAGTAAGTTCGATGTAATGCAGTAATACCATCTACTGAGATCGTGTAAGGCACAGTGTGTTTTCCATCCATTGTCAATTCCTTATAACCGTTATTACTATCTGCAGATGCTTCATGACTCGGTAAAGCTGCACCTACTGTTGATAATAATCCCAATGCTAAAGTGGCAGTAACAAATGATTTTAGTTTCATATCTCAATCTCCTTTTAAAGTTGTGGTATATTACACTATTTATATAACACGTTTCATAAAGTTTAAAACATACTTTTTGATTTTTTTATATTTTTGATTTTTAGTAATAGTTTTTAACGAGGGATATGACCCGTGTATTTTGAAAAGTGGTAAGCAATGTTTTTAGTTTATAGGGATTCATTAGTTGTATATAATAAGCATGAAAAGCATATAGTCGATCTTATACTTTTAATTGAGACTTATAGTGTATTTAAGTTATAGATAAATTCATTAGAATATTATGGGGGAATGAGTATGTCAAAGCGTCTATTATTGTTTGATTTTGATGAAACATATTTTAAACATAATACAAATGAAGAAGATTTAAGTCATTTAAGAGAAATGGAAAAATTGTTGGAAAAACTAACTAATAATAATGAAGTGATCACTGCTGTATTGACAGGAAGTACATTTCAAAGTGTCATGGATAAAATGGATCAAGTTAATATGACGTTTAAACCATTACATATCTTTTCTGATTTGAGTTCTAAAATGTTCACTTGGAATAATGGCGAATATGTTGAATCAGAAACATATAAAAAGAAAGTCTTGAGCGAACCATTTTTATTTGAAGATATTGAAGATATATTACGTCATATTTCTGCGCAATATAATGTCGAATTTATTCCACAAAGAGCATTTGAAGGTAATGAAACACATTATAATTTTTATTTTCATTCAACAGGTAATCACAACAATGATAGTCGTATCCTAGAAGCACTTGTCAGATACGCAAATGACCAAAACTATACAGCGAGATTTAGTCGAAGCAATCCATTAGCTGGTGATCCTGAAAATGCGTATGATATTGACTTCACACCGTCAAATGCTGGAAAATTATATGCTACTCAATTTCTGATGAAAAAATACAATATACCAGTAAAATCAATATTAGGTTTTGGAGATAGCGGCAATGACGAAGCATATTTAAGCTATCTTGAACATGCATATTTGATGTCGAATAGTAGAGATGAAGCATTAAAGCAGAAATTTAGATTAACAAAATATCCATATTATCAAGGGATAACACTGCATGTTAAAGAATTTGTTGAAGGTAAGTATGATTATTGATTAGTTGAGTGATATGTATACTTTTTAAGTGCAAATATTAATATTTAAGGGATGATTAGAAAATATGGTGAATAGACTACACTTTAGTTTTAAAAAATTATTTATATGTTGATTTGTCCAATTAAGTGTAGACGATTCAGGTAGCGCAAAAATGACGCAGGAACTGGAGAAAGAATTGATACCAAAATTAATATAAGAGGTTAAGTATATATGAATAAAACAAACTTTGGGGATTATTTAAATAAAAGTAAGAGCAGGAAAATATATAAGATTTTTGATCAAAATTTGAAGCGAGAGTTTAGTTATTGGCAGTTTAGGAAACTTTTCAAATCTTATACAAGGCAGTCTGATGTACATGAGTTAAAAGTGTGTACTCAAAATGATGATACTATGGAGCAAATATGGATAGATAAAGCAAATCAATTTGGAGTGGCAGTGACTTGGAAAGATAATAGTATTATCGGATTTGTTATGCGTCCGTTAATCAATTATGATGCGATTAAGAATGAAACGACTTTAAAATACGCAGTGCCGACAACAGATTGCTATGAGGTTTTTTGGGGTGGAGATAATGAATTATATAATTATCACTATTTATACCTACATCAAAGGTATGCTATTGATTTAGTTATTAAAGAAAATCATAAAACATATAAGAATCAAGGAAAAGTAAATACTGATTATTTTTGTTTTGGAAAAGATATCATTGCGCCAGCAAATGGTACAGTTGAAAAAGTAGTGAATGGGGTTCAAGACAACAGTATTGGAAGTACGAATGAATCACAGTTTTTAGGAAATTATATTGTAATTAAGCACGCAGAAAATGAGTATAGCTTAATAGCTCATTTACAACAATATTCAATCATTGTGAATGAGGGGCAAAATGTTAAATATGGTGACTTCCTTGGGAAGGTTGGGAATTCTGGCAATTCTACTGAACCTCATATACATTTCCAAGTAATGAATGATAAGAATATTGAAGCATGTACGTCTTTGAAAATTCGATTTTTAAATAATCTAGAACTTATCAAAGGGGATGTGGTCTGCGGATTACAAGGTGAATGATGGCGATACTTATAAAATCTCGACACTATAAAAATGGTATAGTGTCGAGATTTTCTTGCTTATTTAGTTAATTCAAAGTGTACGCCGGATTCATTAGAAGTTGATGTATTTTTGTTTGTAATAGAGTATCCAGTTATTGAAATTTTAGATTCAATATCTGAAGCGGTATTTGTAGATTCGGGATTATAGAAGCTACATTCATAAGTGTTATCATCTTTGTTTTTAAGAATAAACATTCCTTTGGCTTTAACTTCGACTTTAGTGTTGTTAATGTCAAAAGTTTGAGTGCTATTACTATAATTAACACCAGCCCAAACCGATTCATTATCTTTCACAACGTGGAAGTCATCATCTTGTTTAACGACAGTTACTTTATCTTTTTTTGTATTAAAGTCATCTTTAGATAAGCCTGGATACAACACAT
>NZ_JACYHC010000142.1:0-542 GCF_017152085.1 Staphylococcus sp. EG-SA-2 | reverse complement strand
CTTCAACTTTATCAGCATCTTCCTTATTGTTAACATCATAATCAATTAATAATGATATGCCATTATTAATTTTGTCAGCGCGACCAAAAGAATCAGAACATAGCACTTTTACGCCAAGCACTTCAAACTCAGCATGCATAGTTGCTTCTTGCGCTTCTTCCTTAGTCATGCCAAAATGTGACGCTTGTTCTTCGCCAACTTCTAAACGTTTAACGTCAGTTGCACCAAATACTTCTTCGTAATATGCAATGGCTTCTTTTGAATTTTCAAAAGCGATATAAGGGAATAATGCTGTCATATAAAACACCTCAATGTATTATTTTTATTACTAACACCATGTTACATTAAAAAATGGCAAAAGTATAACTTTTACGATGAATTGAAGTCAATCTTTTGTAAAATACACGATAAATTATAAGATGAAATTGATTTAAATGAAGTAAACATATATATGACATACAAAAAATGAAAATGACACAGAGACGTATGTGTTGTTTAGTGTTTTAAAATTCAAGTTTAAAAAATGCTTTTAGATACATAAG
>NZ_JACYHC010000141.1:0-543 GCF_017152085.1 Staphylococcus sp. EG-SA-2 | reverse complement strand
AAGGAACAGGTTCGAATAGTCGTGATGCTAATCCTGATTCGAATAATGTGAAGCCAGACTCAAACAACCAAAACCCAAGTACAGATTCAAAACCAGACCCAAATAACCAAAACCCAAGTCCGAATCCAAAACCAGATCCAGATAACCCGAAACCAAAACCGGATCCAAAACCAGACCCAGATAAACCAAAGCCAAATCTGGATCCAAAACCAGATCCAGATAACCCGAAACCAAAACCAGATCCAAAACCAGACCCAGATAAACCAAAGCCAAATCCGGATCCAAAACCAGATCCAGATAAACCAAAGCCAAATCCGAATCCAAAACCAGACCCTAATAAGCCAAATCCTAACCCGTCACCAGATCCCGATCAACCTGGGGATTCAAATCATTCTGGTGGCTCGAAAAATGGGGGAACATGGAACCCAAATGCTTCAGATGGATCTAATCAAGGTCAATGGCAACCAAATGGGAATCAAGGAAACTCACAAAATCCTACTGGTAATGATTTTGTATCCCAACGATTTTTAGCCTTGGCAAATG
>NZ_JACYHC010000140.1:0-543 GCF_017152085.1 Staphylococcus sp. EG-SA-2 | reverse complement strand
ATCGTGACAAACGTAATCATCGTGGTAACAATAATCCAGTTATTGCGCAATTTACGTTTTGTCATCGTATCACATACCCAACGCCACGAACTGTTTCAATCATTTTGTCACGATCGTATGGTTTTAACTTGTTTCGTAAATATCTTATATAAACATCTACGACATTTGTTTCTACTTCACTATTATAACCCCATACATGATTTAAAATTTGTTCCCGTTGCATAACATGGTTTTTATTTTCAGCTAGAAGATATAGTAAATCATACTCTGTTTTTGTTAATTCAATTTCTGCGCCATTTACCGTCACTTTAAAAGCGTTCTTATCAATTGTAATACCGTTGACATCGATAATATCCTTTTGTGGCTGACGACGTAAAATTGCACGAATTCTTGCTAAAAGTTCTTCAATATCAAACGGCTTAACTATATAATCGTCTGCACCGTAATCAAGCCCAGCAACTTTGTCATACGTATCACTTTTCGCTGTAATTATAATGATAGGTGTAGATTGTTGTTGTCTAATTTTGCGACAAATTTCTAAGC
>NZ_JACYHC010000139.1:0-543 GCF_017152085.1 Staphylococcus sp. EG-SA-2 | reverse complement strand
ATCGTGACAAACGTAATCATCGTGGTAACAATAATCCAGTTATTGCGCAATTTACGTTTTGTCATCGTATCACATACCCAACGCCACGAACTGTTTCAATCATTTTGTCACGATCGTATGGTTTTAATTTGTTTCGTAAATATCTTATATAAACATCTACGACATTTGTTTCTACTTCACTATTATAACCCCATACATGATTTAAAATTTGTTCCCGTTGCATAACATGGTTTTTATTTTCAGCAAGAAGATATAGTAAATCATACTCTGTTTTTGTTAATTCAATTTCTGCGCCATTTACCGTCACTTTAAAAGCATTCTTATCAATTGTAATACCATTGACATCGATAATATCTTTTTGTGGCTGACGACGTAAAATCGCACGTATTCTTGCTAAAAGTTCTTCAATATCAAATGGCTTAACTATATAATCGTCTGCACCGTAATCAAGCCCAGCAACTTTGTCATACGTATCACTTTTCGCTGTAATTATAATGATAGGTGTAGATTGTTGTTGTCTAATTTTGCGACAAATTTCTAAGC
>NZ_JACYHC010000138.1:0-543 GCF_017152085.1 Staphylococcus sp. EG-SA-2 | reverse complement strand
ATTTGATTAGTTTGTTACAAGATGTATGGCACTTAAAACCAGCGATGACGATTGCAGTATCACATGGTATCTTCAACATAACAAATACTTTGATTCAATTACCATTTGTAGCAGGTTTAGCATGGATTGTTACAAAGCTTGTCCCAGGTAAAGATATTGCTGATGACTATAAACCTCAGCACTTAAACAAAGATCTTGTTTATCACGCACCTGGTGTTGCATTACAAGAAACTCAAAAAGAATTACAAAATGTTGGTCAGATTGTCTTATCAATGTTTGAAGACATTCGCGAAATTACAAAAGACGATAAAAAATTGATCAAAAAGCTTGAACAAAAGCACCAAGCTGTTGAAACAATCAATGATAGCATTCGAAATTATTTAGTTAGAATTTCTACAAAAGCCATAACGAAGGCTGACGTTGAGCGTTTAGCAGTTATGTTTGATGTCAATCGCTCTATTTTAAAAGTAGCAGAGCTAACAGAAGAGTATGTCGCTCAATTAAAACGCCAACATGATGAAGATATTCGCATTACAGAAGATG
>NZ_JACYHC010000137.1:0-543 GCF_017152085.1 Staphylococcus sp. EG-SA-2 | reverse complement strand
TTCATTACTTGTGGCAGCTAACACTGCAGGTGGTGTAGCAGCGAAACTTATTTCACCACAATCAATTGCCATTGCGACTGCAGCTGTTAAAAAAGTTGGTGAAGAATCTGCATTATTAAAAATGACGTTAAAATACAGTATTATATTTGTTGCCTTTATTTGTGTTTGGACGTTTATACTAACGTTAATATTCTAAATATAAATAATGTTGTCACTTGGATTCAAATGACATTTTAAATCTAATTATTCATGAATCGAACTAGTACGAAATGCAATGAGCATCTTGTCTAGTTCGATTTTTTAATGTCTAAAAATGTCGTATATGTAATCAGAGTAGAAAGTGTTGAGGCGTTTCAGAAGTTGTTTAGAAAAGTAAGTAAAATAAAAAATGCACTGAGCAACAAAAGATGTTGCTCGTGCATTTAGATGATTCTTATCATTTCAAATAAGAATGTGTTAATCAACGTATATAAGTTAAAATTGGTTTGGATAAAATGATATCTATCGTTGTGTATTGTTTGTTTTTATAGTTCGCGACGACGT
>NZ_JACYHC010000136.1:0-543 GCF_017152085.1 Staphylococcus sp. EG-SA-2 | reverse complement strand
GATACTAAATAAATCCATAAAAAAACTTATTGCCGTAATTATACTATAAATTATCGATTTTGGTACATTAATATTTGCATACCATGCAATCGTTTACAGAACTACTATAGCAGGCTTTTGCAACTTTACAAACAATTATTTTGTGATTTTTCTAAAAAATTAAAAAAGTTGCTCAAGTACCGTTGAGTCACATACAACTTCAGCTATTCTCGGTAATTATGATATAATTTTAATAATATTAAAAAGGAGTATATCAATGTTAAAACAAATACTGCCACGTGCTACAAAAATATCGATACTCTTTGCTGTAGCATTTTTCATCATAAATTATATCGGTATGGAAAAACCTGACATCCTATATTTAGTTGGAAGAACTATTATTGCAACACTTGCTTTCATACTCATTTGTCTTACATTATTTACTATTATTAATTCTCCAGAGCGCAAGATTAAACTCGGTACGACTTTACCGATTGCATTAATTATTGGTATCATTTTCGGCGCCATATTTTTAACGGTACAAATCGGTGTCATCACTGGGTT
>NZ_JACYHC010000135.1:0-543 GCF_017152085.1 Staphylococcus sp. EG-SA-2 | reverse complement strand
GATACTAAATAAATCCATAAAAAAACTTATTGCCGTAATTATACTATAAATTATCGATTTTGGTACATTAATATTTGCATACCATGCAATCGTTTACAGAACTACTATAGCAGGCTTTTGCAACTTTGCAAACAATTATTTTGTGATTTTTCTAAAAAATTAAAAAAGTTGTCCGTGAACCGTTGAGTCACATACAACTTCAGCTACTCTTGGTAATTATGATATAATTTTAATAATATTAAAAAGGAGTATATCAATGTTAAAACAAATACTGCTACGTGCTACAAAAATATCGGTACTCTTTGCTGTAGCATTTTTCATCATAAATTATATCGGTATGGAAAAACCTGACATCCTATATTTAGTTGGAAGAACTATTATTGCAACACTTGCTTTCATACTCATTTGTCTTACAGTATTTACTATTATTAATTCTCCAGAGCGCAAGATTAAACTCGGTACGACTTTACCGATTGCATTAATTATTGGTATCATTTTCGGCGCCATATTTTTAACGGTACAAATCGGTGTCATCACTGGGTT
>NZ_JACYHC010000134.1:0-544 GCF_017152085.1 Staphylococcus sp. EG-SA-2 | reverse complement strand
AAATCGGTTGTAATTTTCATTTTTATACGCATTCTTACTGAGATTATACTAATAAGAGGAATAGTAAAAGCAATTCTAAGTAAAATTGCAGATAAGAGGTTTGTTAAAAGCAGTTCTAAGTAAAATTGCAGATAAGAGGTTTGTTAAAAGCAGTTCTCAGTAAAATTACAGATAAGAGGTACGTTAAAAGCAGTTCTAAGTAAAATTGCAGATAAGAGGTTTGTTAAAAGCAGTTCTCAGTAAAATTGCAGATAAGAGGTACGTTAAAAGCAATTCCATGCAAAATTGCTGATAAGGGGTAAGTTAAAAGCAGTTCTCAGTAAAATTGCAGATAAGAGGTACGTTAAAAGCAGTTCTAGGCAAAATTGCAGATAAGAGGTGCGTTAAAAGCAGTTCTCAGTAAAATTGCTGATAAGGGGTAAGTTAAAAGCAATCCTAAGTAAAATTGCAGATAAGGGGTACAGAAAAACTAGACTTGATTACAAAATGGAGCTTGGGACATAAATGATTTTTTAAAAATGAGATGAGACGTAGATTAACTCCA
>NZ_JACYHC010000133.1:0-545 GCF_017152085.1 Staphylococcus sp. EG-SA-2 | reverse complement strand
ACAATTTGATGACACGGCAATAAATCAATATTTCAAAGAGAAAAATATTCAATTTGAGGAGGTGCATTAACATATGTTTGGTTCTGATTTAGACAGTGCACAGTTATTACAAGCATTGTACGAAACGTTATATATGGTATCTATTGCTTTATTTTTAGGAGCAGTGATTGGTATTCCATTAGGTGTCTTATTGGTAATTACTCGAAAACAAGGCATATGGCCCAATATAGTGATACATCAAGTTTTAAATCCTTTAATCAATATTTTAAGGTCACTACCATTTATTATTTTGTTAATTGCGATTGTGCCATTCACAAAATTAGTAGTAGGTACTTCAATTGGTACGACTGCTGCCATCGTGCCTTTAACTGTATATGTGGCACCTTACATTGCAAGACTTGTTGAAAACTCATTATTGGAAGTAGACGAGGGGATTATTGAAGCGGCGAAAGCGATGGGCGCTTCACCACTACAAATCATTAGATATTTTTTAATTCCTGAAGCGTTAGGTTCATTAGTATTAGCAATTACCACTGCGATTATTG
>NZ_JACYHC010000132.1:0-8358 GCF_017152085.1 Staphylococcus sp. EG-SA-2 | reverse complement strand
TGAACGCATCTGCCCAATTTGACAGAGAGCCTCTAACTTCCGTTATCAAAACTAAAAAAACTACCCACAAAGTCTCGGACTCTGTCGGCAGTCTATTCCTCTATTTAAAGGATTGAAAAATATTATTTTAATATTAGTCAGCGTAAATTTCGTCTAATGGTTTAACGATAATTTGGTTGATTTCTTGGAATACTTGACTCATTTTTTGTTCAGCATTCATTAATGCAGAGATGTTTTCATCTTTTTCAATTGCTTGCGCTTGTTCTTGCGCTTTTTGTAAATCTTCTTCAGCAATTTCTTCACCTTGCATTTGTTTTTGTTGGAAGTTAATTTGAGTTTCACGGAACTCATCGAATAACTTTTTAGATTCTTCGTTAGCTTTTACATTAGCGAATGCTTCTTTGATTGCTTTGTATTCTTCGCTTTCTCTTAAAGCTTGTTCTAATTGATTTGCATAATCATATAAATTTACTGCCATGGTTATAGCACTCCTTTGTTGTGATGTTTATTAAAACGTTCGATATTACTTTACCACATCTCGCTTTTTTAGACAAAGATTGCAACCAAACCTTGGAAAAATCCAATAATACCACCTAAAATGAAACCTAATGACATAATCAACTTTAGTTCTTTGTTAGCAATTTCTATAATTAATTTTTCAATATAATCTAAGTCAAACGTATTAATTTGTTCTTCAATTAATCCTCGTAAATCCACTTTTTTCATAATTGTAGATAAGTGAATCGATAATTTTTCAATGATTAAATTTGCTAATTTGCTAGAGAGTTGACCTTCTAAATAATCAACGAATTGAGGCATTAACGTAACCACTGGCTTATTCGCTTGATTGCTTGCATATGTTGTTACATACACTGATAGATTTTCAGCGATTTCATTAAACTGCGATGCATCTAACAGTTCATTCAATGGTTTATCTTTAAAAGTTTGATATTCATTGGTAATTAACGATGTCACAATTGTTCTTGCTTTAGGATGAGATGTTAAACGTATAAGTTCTTGTTGAATGCGATCTGCAATGCTCTCTTTTGTCATAAACATTTGCAACATACCAATTAACTTACCTTTCTCATGGAAAAAAGTATCCAACATATCATTAATATCTTGTGTGCCTTTTGCAGATGATAAATAATTCCTTGCACGATCACATAATAAGTCTGTTGCGTTATCTACATGCTGATCTAAAAATGTTACAAGTTGATTTGGCAATAAAGATGCTATTGTTTGGTTTTGATGCTTTGTATAATAATTATTCAATTGTGATTCAATATATTGATTTCCATTAGTTTGTAATACTTGTTCTAAATCAATATCGATTTGAGAAGTAATTTGTTTTATTGACAATTGATCTTTCGTCAACTTTTGTAACTGCTGTTGAATCATAGATTCTATTGCTTGCTGTGATTGCTCGCTTTTTAATTTTTCATTAATTAAAGTTTCTGTAAGCAAATGCTCTTCAATCACTTGGCCAATTTTAGTTGCAATTTCTTCGCGTCTTTTCGGTATTAAACCTGGTGTAAATGGGACTCTAAATTTAAATATATAGTATGGTTTAAAGGGGTGAAACAGCATTCTAATTGCAATTACATTAGTAATGCCCCCAATTATCGCCCCTACTACAATCATAAATATGATAATAAATAGTGCATTCATAATTTTGACTCCTTTGTGACAACATAGTTATTCATTATACCACTATTTTTATTTTTTAATTCATTAATCATTTCACTTTCTGCTCAATTTATTATTAGTTTACATACAAAAAGCGATGCCTCACCTCTCGAAACAGGTGTGTTACATCGCTTTTATTATTTATTAAAAGTATATAGGCCTAGATATGTACTAATTCTTCTTTAGCATTTCTGTTAAAGTATGTTTCAGCTTCTCTCATTTTAGAAGTACCGAAAATTGGTTGGTTATCTGGATTTAATACACGATAAATATTGCTTACTTTGTTACTTTGTAAAATGTACCCATTACGAGTCTCAATGTTATTCCAATAAATATCACTTGTTGGTGCATGGTTTGGATATGCACAGTGATTTCTTGAAATTGTTTGAACGATTTCTAATGGATCACAGCCAAATGTACTGTTTAATACTTCAGAGTCTCTGAATAATGCACAAATTGAAATACAAGTTGTCCAGTTTGGTAATACTCTCTCTTTTTCGATTTGTACTAAAGTCTTTTTAGAAAGTCCAATTGTTTGCGCCATAGTATCTTGCGTATAACCAGCCTCTATACGAACCATTTTAAATTTTGTTTGAATTAAATCTGTAAAACTCTGTCTATCCATTCTGTTATCTACCTTTCTGTTTGGGGAATTTTATCCGGACACAAGAAATTGCAATAATACACATTTCTTGAAACACAGATTACATCTTAATATATTTTTAATAAAATGAAAAGAGTCAATTTCACATTTGTATTAAATTTTGATCAAGTCAACAAGAGTTAAGTTTACTTTATAATGAAGCGAAAGTAAATGAAGTAAAATTTTATGCATAATCACTAGATTTGATAAAAATTACACTTTTATAATGATATCAAATTTACAAAGAAAACTGTATAATAAACCCTATCGCTATAAAAAATTCATCAAAATCAGATTAAAAATTGTCTATTTTTCGACAAATATTTAAAAGCTCATTCTAAATCAACTTATTTTCCATTGCATAAATTGCTGCTTGTGTACGATCGCTAACTTGTAATTTACTAAATATATGACTGACATGTGTTTTAATTGTTTTTTCAGATACAAATAAAGTTTCTGCAATCTCTTTATTTGTTTTACCTTTAACCATTTCACGTAACACTTCAATTTCTCTCTTTGACAACTTATTCGTGTAGTGTGGTTTTTGGCTAACTGTTTCGAATACATCTTGTGCCTTAGGATGTATCATTTTTTCACCGTTCATAACTCGTCTAATAGTTTCAATTAATTGCTGAGGCTCAACGTCTTTCATTTCATAACCATCAGCACCTTTATTGATTGCTGAAATTACATGTTCATCATCAACATAACTTGTTAATACCAAAACTTTAATTTCCGGATAATGTGCCTTAATATATTCCGTAATTTCAATACCATTCATGCCAGGCATCACTAAATCTAATAGCACAATATCAGGGTGCTCATGCTCTTTTAAATATTCTAAAAATGTTTCTCCATCTGCAAAGTCTTGTAAAACTTCTATGTTTTCAATCGTGGATAATAAAAATCGCAATCCTTGTCGCACAATATAATGGTCATCTACTAATATTACTTTGTTCATGGGTTATCTCCTTAAATCAAGCTATTTTATAGGAATTGTGAATTGTATTTGTGTACCCTTTGTTGGCTGAGAATGAAAGGTCACTTTACCTCTTAATAATTTAACTCTTTGTTTTATGTTATTAATACCGTGTGATGAAGCTATCTGAACATTATCGATCTCAAATCCTTGACCATAATCAATCACGTCAATATATAGTATATCGTTCATTTGTTTTAATGTAAGATCCATTTTATTCGTATCAGCATGTTTCTTAACATTATTAATACACTCTTGTAATGCTCTATATATGTTTTCTTCGATTTCATTAGATAAATCGATTAAACCTTCTACATTTACATTTAATTGTATATGCATTAATTTACTATATGCTGTCAAAGCATGAATTAAACCTTGCTCAAGTCCAACTGGCTTAAGTTGCCAAATCAATGCACGCATTTCATTAACGGCATTTTGACTCGTTTTCTCAATCGTCTTGAATGCTTGTTTAGCGATGGATTCGTTTGACATGCCATACGCAGCATGTGCTGTTAGTTTTACAGAAAATAACATTTGATTTACTGAATCATGTAAATCTCTAGCTAAACGATTACGTTCATTAATTTTTGCTGCTTCTTTTTCACGGTCTGTTAAATAAATACGTTTGATGGCTGACCCTAATTGAAATGCGACAGACTCTAGCAACTCTAAATCTTCATCACTATATATTTCAGTATTTGGGGACGCTACATTTAAAATGCCGAATTGTTCTTGACCCGATTTAAGTGGTACCGTTGCATGATGTGTAATATTGTCATTTTGGCTAGGAAATGCTTTAGAGGCTAAGTTAATACGAGAACAATTGACGATATTCGACGCTTTCATTAGCCTACGTTGATTAAATGCTTTCACACACCAACAAGACCCATCTTTAATATAGTGACAGTGGTCTGCTGTCAAAGATTGTGGTAGAGCCACATGTGATACAAGTTCATGTTCACCTACGCTATTGATGAAAAATATCCAGCCTGTCGTGAAATTACTGCCCTCAATTAAATATTTTAACGCACCTTGGGTCATGCTATACATTTCAGTTTCTTCGTTTAAAAATTCGGCAATCTCTTTTAATAAAGCTAGTCGCGTCCTTTGTTCCATCAAATCGCTCCAATTCATTTTTACGTGTATTAACTATTATACATTGAGTTATTATATTTTTAAATCTTAGACGTGAACATGATAAAATGGCCTTGATTACTCAATAGTTATATTTAGGAGAACTGATTTGTGATATGATATTAAAGACTATAGGAGGATTTTATGAAATTTAAAATACCAGAAAACTTTAATGACTTAAGTTTACGAGATATTTTCCAACAACTTAAGGTACCTAAAAAAGATTTACATCATTTAAATATGTCTAAAGATATTACTATTAATGATAAACCTGCGCGATTAATGGATAAAGTGCATACTGGCGACGATGTATTTGTTCCAACCATCGATGAAAAAAGTAATTATGTTCCAAGTTATCGTTATGCACAAATTAAATACGAAGACGATGATATGGCAATCGTAATGAAACCTAAAGGTGTTAAGACTCACCCTAATGATTTAAAAGAAAGCAATACTTTAATGAATCATGTGATTTACACTATTGATAGTGACTATGTCGAACCAATTCATCGACTGGACCAGGAAACAGTAGGATTATTAATTGTTGCTAAAAATCCTTTAATGAAAAAAATTCTTGATCGCATGTTAGAAGACAATGATATTACGCGGATATACAAAGCAAATGTTAAGGCACTTTTACCTTTAAAACCACAAACGATTGATATGCCAATTGGTAAAGATAAATTCCATTCGAATAAACGACGTGTGTCTCCTACTGGACAGCGTGCAATTACACACATTTTAACTTCAAAAATGATAAAAGAAGCTGTGTGCCAACTTGAAATCAAGTTGGATACTGGACGTACTCATCAAATTCGTGTGCATTTAGCTGAAATTGGTCACCCTGTTATTGGTGATCCTTTATATGGTGATTCAACGTTAAGACAATTAGAACTTGAAAGTTACAAAATAGAGTTTGTGCATCCCTTGACTAAGGAAGTCATTTCCGTTTCTTTGGATGACTAATTTGATTAGTTTTGCATGATATTTAAACATGCAATACCGCATTGTAACTAAATCAAGTATCAACTTAAATCGGATAGATGGAAAATTATTAATTTTTTCAGATGTTCGGTTTTTTTGTTTTTTACGATGCTTAGGATTTTATATTTTGATATTTTAGCAATTATTCATTTTATAACATCCTTGGATAATGACTTGTAGTCTTTTTCAACTGCGTTACGTGTATCTATGGACAATACATGACATCATAAGATTTTTATCACAGGTTGTTTGGCCAATACATGTACAACAATTCATCATATAAAAAATAGGTTCTATAATAAAACGGACTCCATGAAAAGTTTTTCCTTTTCATGGCTCTATATCAAATCGGACTTATAAGTTCAATTTGACATAGACAAAAAATAAAGCTTGAACACTATAATGCCCAAACTTTATTTTATATTAATATTTAATTAATGAGGATCTACCATATCTTCTGGTTTAATCCATGCTTCAAATTGTTCTTCTGTAACATATCCAGTTTGAATTGCAGATTCTTTTAAAGTTAAACCTTCTTTATGGGCTTTCTTAGCAATTTGAGCTGCTTTTTCATAACCAATATGTGGATTTAATGCAGTAACTAACATTAATGATTGATTTAAATAATTATCAATATTCTCTTCGATTGGCTCAATGCCCACTGCACAATTGTTATTAAATGTTTCCATACCATCAGCTAAAAGGTAAATTGATTGTAGTGTATTATGCATAATAACTGGTTTATAAACATTCAATTCAAAGTTACCTTGTGAACTTGCGAAGCCAACAACTGTATCATTACCCATTACTTGGACTGCAACCATTGTTAACATTTCACATTGTGTAGGATTAACTTTACCAGGCATAATTGATGAACCTGGTTCATTTTCAGGGATGGAAATTTCTGCCAAACCAGCTCGTGGACCTGAAGCCAACCATCTCACATCATTAGCAATTTTCATTAAATCTCCAGCTAATGCCTTCAATGTTCCGTGCAATTGAACAACTTCATCATGCGCTGTAAGTGCGTGGAATTTATTTTCAGAAGATACAAATGGATAACCCGTATTTTCTGAAATATAATGTGCCACCTTATCACCAAATTCAGGATGCGCATTAATACCAGTACCAACAGCCGTACCACCGATGGCAAGATTTAAAATGTGCTTCTTAGATTCAGATAACATTATTTCGCAACGGTCAAGCATATAACGCCAGCCACTAATCTCTTGTCCTAGTTTGATCGGCGTTGCATCTTGTAAATGTGTACGACCAATTTTAATAATTGATTCAAATTTGTCTTCTTTTTCTTTCAAAGTATTTCTTAAAAGTTTTAATGCAGGTTCTAATTTTGTTTCAACCTCTTGATATAATGCAACGTGCATAGCAGTTGGGAATGTATCATTCGAACTTTGTGATTCATTTACATCATCATTTGGGTGGATACTTTCATCAATTTGATGATCTTTTAAATACATATTAGCAACATAACTTACTACTTCGTTCACATTCATATTACTTTGTGTACCGCTTCCTGTTTGCCATACAACTAGTGGGAAGTGTTCATCTAATTCACCTGATAAAATTTGATCACATGCGTATACAATGGCATCTTTCTTTGCCTCGCTTAATTTTCCTAAATCAAAATTAGCTAATGCTGCTGCACGCTTTAGTTGTGCAAAACCATAAACTACTTCGATTGGCATACGCTCTTTACCAACTGGGAAATTGCGTTTACTTCTTTCTGTTTGAGCACCCCAATATTTATCTGCAGGTACTTCTATTTCTCCAAAAGTATCATGTTCAATTCTTACTGACATTCAATTTCTCCCCTTATCACTGTTTATTTAACTGTAGTATATCATTAAATAATTTAATTGAGCAATTTATGATTAAAACGTTTTCATAATTTGAAATAAAAATACACTAATCGCACGTACTCACCCTTTATTACAGTGATACGGTCATACGATTAGTGTGTTATCTATCATTATTTAGTTATTGTTGAACTAAGTTTAATTACGATACTTTGTTTTAGTAGCTTCAACCGTAGCAATAGCTGTAAGTATATATAATACAGCACTAACAATTGTCGTATATGGATTTAGAGCAACAAGCGTACCTAAAACTCCTGTTAAACTCGCATAAAACCCATCAAGTGTATAATACAATATTCCTGTTATTAATAAACAACAAATTACACTTATTACAATACCTGATTGATTACTTTTAATGAATGTTTGCGCATTAACATCATCGATTAATCCTTTTGATAAATTGAGTTGTAATTTTATTACTTTGAAAATAACAGGTAAATATAATGCCCCAATTGCCAATGGAAAAGCTTTAATTGATATTAAACTTATAATAACTGTTGCTATCAATAATTGAATCCAGTATTTTCCTAACATAAATATATAAATCTCCTCTAATTTCATTCTTCAATAGCATATCATAATCTTGGCATATTAAGAAACGCGGTTTAATGATTTCATTAAAAATATTACTGATAGATGACTTCTTTCAATTATGTCTGGAGTAATTAATTATCAATTCCGTTTAAATGGTGTTTTAATATTTAAAATTGAACTTTTGATATATTACTATGTCTGGTACACAAATCAATGTTTTATGCTTTACAAAGTTATATTGGCAGTAGTTAACTGCAGTCCACAAACATAGAAGCTGGTGGAAAGTCAGCTTACTATTTCATGCAAGTTGGCGAGGCCCCAACATAGTGAAATCGGATTTCTAATTTCTACAAACAGTGCAAGTTGGGGAAACGGGCCACAAACTCAGAAGCTGGCAGAAAGTCAGCTTCTATGAATATAATAAAAAAGCTAGGTAACAAAATGCTACCTAACTTCATATTCAAGATAATCAATCCTATTTGATATATGTTCTATACTATACATTATTTACATGATAA
>NZ_JACYHC010000131.1:0-545 GCF_017152085.1 Staphylococcus sp. EG-SA-2 | reverse complement strand
CCTGTTGATTAATGGCATGTTTTTCTCCATTTTCCAACATATTGACATACAATTTATAATGTTTTTCAACTGCCTGAATAAAAGCGAGTTGATTTTTATTTAAATGTGATTTTAACTTTTCTAAATCCCAATTAATAAATTCTTCTATAGTTGAAAAAGATATATCTTGGTATTCAACTACTGCATTAATTTCATCTAATAATTGCGATTGTGATTTTAGCGTTATATAACTCTCGTCTCCATAAGATATTTCTGTAGTAGCTGCTGTAGTAGGATTTGGAGAACTCACTAAAATATGCTCGCCTAATAATGCATTTATCAAACTACTTTTACCCGCACTAAATGTTCCAAATACACCTATTTTTATTAATTTATTATCTATACGTGTTAATGTTTCGTGGATATCTTGCTTTGTACACTTGAACAAAGGCACATCCGAAATTATATCAAGCGCTTTTTGAATATCTATAGACATATTTGTTGTAGCTGTATTTTGATTTAGCTGCTGATTATCACGATTATCCTGAGTATTATCAGTAGCCACT
>NZ_JACYHC010000130.1:0-545 GCF_017152085.1 Staphylococcus sp. EG-SA-2 | reverse complement strand
CCTGTTGATTAATGGCATGTTTTTCTCCATTTTCCAACATATTGACATACAATTTATAATGTTTTTCAACTGCCTGAATAAAAGCGAGTTGATTTTTATTTAAATGTGATTTTAACTTTTCTAAATCTGAATTAATAAAGTCTTCTATAGTCGAATAAGACATATCTTGGTATTCAACTACTGCATTAATTTCATCTAATAATTGCGATTGTGATTTTAGCGTTATATAACTCTCGTCTCCATAAGATATTTCTGTAGTAGCTGCTGTAGTAGGATTTGGAGAACTGACTAAAATATGCTCGCCTAATAATGCATTTATCAAACTACTTTTACCAGCACTAAATGTTCCAAATACACCTATTTTTATTAATTTATTATCTATACGTGTTAATGTTTCGTGGATATCTTGCTTTGTACGCTTGAACAAAGGCACATCCGAAATTATATCAAGCGCTTTTTGAATATCTATAGACATATTTGTTGTAGCTGTATTTTGATTTAGCTGCTGATTATCACGATTATCCTGAGTATTATCAGTAGCCACT
>NZ_JACYHC010000129.1:0-545 GCF_017152085.1 Staphylococcus sp. EG-SA-2 | reverse complement strand
ACAATTTGATGACACGGCAATAAATCAATATTTCAAAGAGAAAAATATTCAATTTGAGGAGGTGCATTAACATATGTTTGGTTCTGATTTAGACAGTGCACAGTTATTACAAGCATTGTACGAAACGCTATATATGGTATCTATTGCTTTATTTTTAGGAGCAGTGATTGGTATTCCATTAGGTGTCTTATTGGTAATTACTCGAAAACAAGGCATATGGCCGAATATAGTGATACATCAAGTTTTAAATCCTATAATCAATATTTTAAGGTCACTACCATTTATTATTTTGTTAATTGCGATTGTACCATTCACAAAATTAGTAGTAGGTACTTCAATTGGTACGACTGCTGCCATCGTGCCTTTAACAGTATATGTGGCACCTTACATTGCAAGACTTGTTGAAAACTCATTATTAGAAGTAGACGAGGGGATTATTGAAGCGGCGAAAGCGATGGGCGCTTCACCACTACAAATCATTAGATATTTTTTAATTCCTGAAGCGTTAGGTTCATTAGTATTAGCAATTACCACTGCGATTATTG
>NZ_JACYHC010000128.1:0-545 GCF_017152085.1 Staphylococcus sp. EG-SA-2 | reverse complement strand
TGATGTTCGGTTTACCTGCAGCAGCTTTAGCAATTTATCACACAGCTAAACCTGAAAATAAGAAAGTAGTAGCAGGTTTAATGGGTTCTGCTGCTTTAACATCATTCTTAACTGGTATTACAGAACCATTAGAATTCTCATTCTTATTTGTAGCACCATTATTATTCTTTATTCACGCAGTACTTGATGGTTTATCATTCTTAACATTGTACTTATTAGATCTTCATCTAGGTTATACATTCTCAGGTGGTTTCATCGACTACTTCTTACTCGGTATACTACCTAATAAGACACAATGGTGGTTAGTTATTCCTGTAGGTCTTGTATACGCAGTTATTTACTACTTCGTATTCCGATTCTTAATTGTAAAATTAAAATACAAAACACCAGGTCGTGAAGATAAACAATCACAAGCGGCTACTGCTTCAGCAACTGAATTACCATATGCAGTATTAGAAGCTATGGGTGGCAAAGCAAACATTAAACATTTAGACGCTTGTATCACACGTCTACGTGTTGAAGTTAACGACAAATCTAAAGTTGAT
>NZ_JACYHC010000127.1:0-546 GCF_017152085.1 Staphylococcus sp. EG-SA-2 | reverse complement strand
CCGGACCATTTAACATATCAAATGAGAATCCGCCCGTAAATATACTAGCCAACATACCGACTACAGCTGTAAAAATTAGTGTACTACCTTTCAAAAAGCTTTCAAATCCATATACAATTGGTTTGAAGAGCGTACGTTCACTCGCTGGTTGGAATCCGAGAACATACTTCGTCTCTGAACTTACTTTAGTCAGTTTTCTTTCAGTCTTTTTAGGTGTTAATTCAACTGACTTTGTTTTACCATCACGTTCAAATTTAACAGTCGTCTTATTATCTTTAACTTTATCTAACGCCTTATCAACATCATCAAATTCAGATATTTTATATTTGCCAATTTGGACGATCTTATCACCTTTTTGTAATCCTGCTTGTTGAGCTGGATACTTATCTGCGACTTGTTCTACAGTAGACGTAGGCGTGCCTTGATAATATGCAAGACCAATAAATAGGACTAAAGCTAATATAAAGTTAAATAACGGTCCCGCAAATAATGTTAAAAATTTCGGCCATGGCTTTTTATGTGCAAATTGTCTGTCTCTCGGAGCAA
>NZ_JACYHC010000126.1:0-546 GCF_017152085.1 Staphylococcus sp. EG-SA-2 | reverse complement strand
AAATTTATAAATAATGAGGAAATAATTATTATTTTGAAAATCTGCCACAATTGTAAAATTAATAATTTAGGGATAATTTGAAATCAAATATAACTTTATTCGACAGTTTGAACTTAAATTTTTGTGTTTCAAAACAATAAGAAAAGGGAGGCGAAAATGATAAAGAACCACTAATGATTAACTATGTAGTAGTACTTTATCATAGTCACAGCTTCTGTGATGGGGCCCCCACCCCAACTCGCATTGCCTGTAGAATTTCTTTTCGAAATTCTCTGTGTTGGGACCCCTCCCCAACTTGCACATTATTGTAAGCTGACTTTTCGTCAGCTTCTTTGTTGGGGCCCACACCCCAACTCGCATTGCCTGTAGAATTTCTTTTCGAAATTCTCTGTGTTGGGGCCCCTGACTAGAATTGAAAACTTGTTACAAGCTTATTTTCATTCAATTAACTACTGTCTATATAAAATTGTTGAGCCAAGAACAAAGTGAAATGCTCCCTTCAAAGCCTTCATTTATTCAATGTCTACTTTGAAGGGAGCATTTGAT
>NZ_JACYHC010000125.1:0-546 GCF_017152085.1 Staphylococcus sp. EG-SA-2 | reverse complement strand
CCGGACCATTTAACATATCAAATGAGAATCCGCCCGTAAATATACTAGCCAACATACCGACTACAGCTGTAAAAATTAGTGTACTACCTTTCAAAAAGCTTTCAAATCCATATACAATTGGTTTGAAAAGTGTATGTTCACTCGCTGGTTGGAATCCGAGAACATACTTCGTCTCTGAACTTACTTTAGTCAGTTTTCTTTCAGTCTTTTTAGGTGTTAATTCAACTGACTTCGTTTTACCATCACGTTCAAATTTAACAGTCGTCTTATTATCTTTAACTTTATCTAACGCCTTATCAACATCATCAAATTCAGATATTTTATATTTGCCAATTTGAACAATTTTATCACCTTTTTGTAATCCTGCTTGTTGAGCTGGATACTTATCTGCGACTTGTTCTACAGTAGACGTAGGTGTACCTTGATAATATGCAAGACCAATAAATAGGACTAAAGCTAATATAAAGTTAAATAACGGTCCCGCAAATAATGTTAAAAATTTCGGCCATGGCTTTTTATGTGCAAATTGTCTGTCTCTCGGAGCAA
>NZ_JACYHC010000124.1:0-547 GCF_017152085.1 Staphylococcus sp. EG-SA-2 | reverse complement strand
ATATTGGAAATTAACGATTGATGATAGGTTTGTATTAGAATAAAAAAGCAGTAAGCTGGTTTCGAGTAGAAATCAACTTACTGCTTTTTAAATTGTTTTGAGCTACTTATACTTATAAAAATAGTGCGTTTAAATTGTTGATTCATGTAGAATATCGTTCATTATGACACACTATAATGAATATGTTATTGTTCAGAGTCGATGATACGTTCTGGATGACTATATATATTAAAGCCACCATTTCGAATAAAACCTACTGCCGTAATATTTAGGTCATTAGCTAAGGTTACAGCAAGCGTTGTCGGAGCTGATTTAGATAAAATGACGCCAACACCGATTTTCGCGGCTTTAATTAAAATTTCTGATGAAATACGTCCACTAAAAATTAATACTTTATCTCGGACAGTAATATGTCGCTGGATACAAAATCCATATAATTTATCTAGAGCGTTATGTCTACCAATGTCTTGTCGATGTACAAAAAATGTCAAACCATCGCTTATAGCAGCATTATGTAAGCCACCTGTTTCTTGGTAAATATGACTTG
>NZ_JACYHC010000123.1:0-547 GCF_017152085.1 Staphylococcus sp. EG-SA-2 | reverse complement strand
ATATTGGAAATTAACGATTGATGATAGGTTTGTATTAGAATAAAAAAGCAGTAAGCTGGTTTCGAGTAGAAATCAACTTACTGCTTTTTAAATTGTTTTGAGCTACTTATACTTATAAAAATAGTGCTTTTATATTGTTGATTCATGTAGAATATCGTTCATTATGACACACTATAATGAATATGTTATTGTTCAGAGTCGATGATACGTTCTGGATGACTATATATATTAAAGCCACCATTTCGAATAAATCCTACTGCCGTAATATTTAGGTCATTAGCTAAGGTTACAGCAAGCGTTGTCGGAGCTGATTTAGATAAAATGACGCCAACACCAATTTTTGCGGCTTTAATTAAAATTTCTGATGAAATACGTCCACTAAAAATTAATACTTTATCTCGGACAGTAATATGTCGCTGAATACAAAATCCATATAATTTATCTAGAGCGTTATGTCTACCAATGTCTTGTCGATGTACAAAAAATGTCAAACCATCGCTTATAGCAGCATTATGTAAGCCACCTGTTTCTTGGTAAATATGACTTG
>NZ_JACYHC010000122.1:0-548 GCF_017152085.1 Staphylococcus sp. EG-SA-2 | reverse complement strand
TTTACGATTTCGGTATTGATAGTGCCTATTCTATAATCTCTTCACCTAGCACTTTAGAAGATGTCCTACAAAATAGCGAACAAAATTTATTAAACACTGCAACTGACATTGCTCGTATTCTGAAATTACAATAATGTCAAAGTAAATCATCAGCTTTATTATTTGCAGTTAAAACTTGAATGAGGTGAAACCCATGAAAAGAACTGATAAATACCGTGATTCATATCAATACGACAATCAAAACCAAAATCATCGTCGTCAATCTGAAGACGCATCGTATAGACAACAATATGCTAAAGGCGATCCTGAAGAACACCCGGAACGATACTATAATGGTAGAGATTATCGAAGAGAACAAATTCTTGAAGAAGAAAACGAGAAATCCCGCCGTTCAAAAAAATGGTTATATATCATTATTGCCATTCTCTTAATTATTGTCGCTATTTTTGTCACACGCGCCTTACTTAACAATGATAGCGATAAAGTTAGTAATGACCCTAAAGTCTCTCAAAATTATAAAAAACAAGTTGAAAATCAAGACGGCCAAA
>NZ_JACYHC010000121.1:0-8394 GCF_017152085.1 Staphylococcus sp. EG-SA-2 | reverse complement strand
GATGTAATAAAATATTTGATTAATACAATTCCCAAAATACGTAAGAATTTAAGACATGCAATTGAAATGTTAAATGTAAAAAAGAAAGAATTTTTGTCCCTGATTCCTAATGTAACTTGTAATTATATTAAAACTAAATTAGAAGAATTAGATAATACTTTAGGCAAATGGGAGCCATTTCTTAATGATTTAAAAGCAGTGTCACCAATTTTAGATAACCATTTAGATGATATTGTTAAGAACATGAAGCCTTTGATTGTACAGATGTTATTTGAACCATCTCATTATGATGATATGTTTATTTCAAGAAAAGCTTTAACGCCAGTGTTCTCAAGCGTTTTATAAAGCTTGTAAAAAATATAAGGGCAAAAAAAGGGCAGATTTAAGCTAACTTGGAATGTTTTCGAGTTTTTGAGTTAGTTCTCTATCCATTTTTTCAGTTACATGAGTATATATGCGAATGGTTGTTTTTTCATCTACATGTCCTACCCTTTTCATAATTGCTTTTAAAGAAACATTCATTTCTACTAATAAAGTTATGTGTGTATGTCTAAATGTGTGCGTGGTAACTTTCTTATTCATATTTAAAGCTTTTGTAGTTTTCTTAAGCACACCGGCGATTTGATTATTACATAAAGGATTCCCTTTTTTTGTTGTGAATATGAACCCTCTGTCAACATAGCTCGAATTCCATCTTTTCAACATTTTGTTTTCCAGTATTATCTTTTTAAAAATTTCTACGGTTCTAGAATTGATGCTGATACTTCTTTTTGAACTTATAGTCTTTGTAGTGTCTTTGTATCCGAATCCTTCCTCGTATTTAATGCGGTGAATTGTACCTGTTATATTGATAGTTTTGTTTAATAAATCTATATCTTTTTCCTGCAGTGCTTGTAGTTCTCCTATGCGCATACCAGTTAAAGCCTGTACTTCTAAGATGCTGGCAATTAAAATGCGATTTCGCTTGTGTAACTTATTATCATTTAGTATATGATCACGTATCTGTAGGACTTGGTTCATTTCTAAATAGTTGTACATTTTAGATTCATCTTTTTCGATATCCTCTATTGTTTTTCTTCTTTTAGGAATTTTGACATTAGTTAACAAATATTCATTTGGATAATTGTAAAATTTAACTGCATATTTAATAGCTCCTTTCATATCTCCGAGTTGACGGGTTACTTGATTTTGAGAATAGATATCTGATAATTTATTAATAAATATCTGCATATATTTTGTATCTAGTTTGTTTAAAAGCAAGTTCTCAGAGCTGTATCGTTTAATGTTTCTAATTCTTATTTTTATATTATTAAGAGTAGTCAACTTTGAACCTGATGTTTTTATATGATATTCAAGCCATTCATCTAATAGCGCGTGAAAAGTCAAAGTTTTTAATTCGCTTGACGACTTGTTGTTCAGTTTTTCTTTTATTTTTTCTTCTAAACGAAACATTGCTTCTTTTTGAGATTGTTTTGTATTCTTGTTCAACACAACACTTACGCGCTTCCATTTATCTGTGTATGGATCTTTATACTTCTCGTAGTATCTGTATTTAGTTTCGTTATTTTTGTTTTTAAATTTTTCAATCCACATGTTTATACCTCCTGCAAGAACGTATGTTCTATAAAATATTAAAAAATAATAAGGGTAGTCGGGCTACCCGTAATTTAGTACTAGGTACTAAATGTGTTATAATAAAATAAAAAGTAGGTGATAAGATGACTCAATTTCTAGGGGCGCTTCTTCTTACAGGAGTTTTAGGTTACATACCATATAAATATCTAACAATGATAGGTTTAGTTAGTGAAAAAAACAAGGTTATCAATACTCCTGTATTATTGATTTTTTCTATTGAAACATGTTTGATATGGTTTTATAGTTTTATAATTTTTAATAATGTTGATTTAAAAAATTTGAATTTAATTCAGTTGCTTACAGGTCTAAAAGCAAATATTTTGTTTCTATTTATTTTTGTTTTAACAGTGTTTGTATTTAATCCTTTAATTGTTAAATTTATTATCTGGTTAATTAATATAACCAGAAAGTTTATGAAATTGGATTGTATAAGCTTATTAGACAAAAGAGACAAGTTGTTTAATAACAACGGTAAACCAGTATTTATAGTTATAAAAGACTTTGAAAACAGAATCATTGAAGAGGGTGAACTTAAAACCTATAATTCAGCTGGTAGCGATTTCGATTTACTAGAAGTTGAGCGACAAGATTTCAAAGTATCTGATTTACCGTCAAACGATGAATTGTATATTAAACATACGCTTGTAGACCTTAAACAACAAATTAAATTGGATTTATATTTAATGAATGAATACTAATCTTTTTTCTTAGCTTTTTCTGATAAAGTGCTTTTTAATTTTTGGCTGGCGCCTGACTTTTCAAAACTTTTGTTTAATGGGTTACTACGAGTAGTTTCTTGTTTTTTGTTTTTATCTACCATAAAATTCTCACCACCATTCAACGTCTACACTAGTAGGCGTTTTTTGATTAGTAAAATCATAATGAATCTTCTTTGGTTAACTTATCTCCATCTATTTTTTGTGAAATAAATTCCAAGTATTTACGCGCATTATGTGACGATAAATCTTTAGGTAACTCATAAGTGAATGGTTGATTACCACTAGTTAAAACTTCATATACTATAGTTTCTTTTTTTATTTTGCAATTAGTTATTTTCATTATAAACTCCTTTTAAACACTGCTGAAATAGACGTCTTTTATATTAAAGTGCCATATAGGCGCTGTTGGTCACAATACAACTTTGCCCATTACTTTAATATTACTAAACGAAGCGACTTTGATATCATCATACTTCGGATTTAGAGATACCAAATTAATATAGTCTTCGCATATATCTACACGCTTGATAAGACTTACTCCATCTAATACAACGAGTGCAATTGTACCATCTTTAATAGAATCTTCTTTCTTAATAAAAGCGTATGTTCCTTGTTTTAACATAGGTTCCATTGAATCACCATTAACTAAAATACAAAAATCAGCATTTGATGGCGTTTCGTCTTCTTTAAAAAATACTTCTTCATGCAATATGTCATCATATAATTCTTCTCCTATGCCAGCACCAGTTGCACCACATGCAATATACGATACTAGTTTAGACTCTTTATATCCATCTATAGAAGTGACTTTATTCTGTTCTTCCAATTGTTCATTTGCATAGTTAAGTACGTTTTCTTGGCGGGGAGGTGTGAGTTTGTTGTATATGGAAGTGATGTCGTTATCGTCTTTGTATGTAGTATTTGATTCACTATACAAATCATTAATCTTCACATTGAAGTACTCAGCCAAAATTTTGGCAGTTGATAATCGAGGTTCTTCCTTTTCATTTTCCCATTTTGATATCTTGCCTTTCGTTAATTTCATTAAGTCGGGATATTTATTATTAAGATCAGTTGCTAATTGTTCCATAGTCATATTTTTATTTTTTCTTAGCTTCTTTAAACCTTCACCAATACCCATACGAAACCCTCCTTATATAAGATAATTTCATTATAAAAGTTTCGAAAACGAAACGCAAGGAAAATATTATTGCAAAAGTTGTTGACATCGAAACTTTTATGATGTATTCTTAAATCAAGTTGTTACAAACGAAACAAAAGGAGGGGGTTCAATGACAACTAGTGTAGCAGATAAACCATACTTAAAAATAAAAAGCTTGATTGCACTTAAAGGAACTAACCAAAAAGAAGTTGCTAAAGCAATCGGAATGGGTAGAAGTTTATTGAGTATAAAGATAAATCGAATTAATGGCAGAGATTTTACAACTTCAGAAGCTAAAAAATTAGCAGATCATTTAAATGTTAAAGTTGATGATTTTTTTTAAACTTTAAGTTTCGAAAGTGACAACTAAATAAAAATAAGGAGGACACTATGGAACAAATAACGTTAACCAAAGAAGAGTTGAAAGAAATTATAGCGAAAGAAGTTAGAAATGCTATAAAAGGCGAGAAACCAATCAGCTCAGGTGCAATTTTCAGTAAAGTAAGAATCAATAATGACGATTTAGAAGAAATCAATAAAAAACTCAATTTCGCAAAAGATTTGTCGCTAGGAAGATTGAGGAAGCTCAATCATCCGATTCCGCTAAAAAAGTATCAGCATGGCTTCGAATCAATTCATCAAAAAGCTTATGTACAAGATGTTCATGACCATATTAGAAAATTAACATTATCAATTTTTGGAGTGACACTTAATTCAGACTTGAGTGAAAGTGAATACAACCTAGCAGCAAAAATTTATAGAGATATCAAAAACTATTATTTATATATCTATGAAAAGAGAGTTTCAGAATTAACTATCGATGATTTCGAATGAAGGAGGAACTACAAATGAAACTACTAAGAAGGCTATTCAATAAAAAACACGAAAACTTAATTGACGTGTGGCATGGAAATCAATGGTTAAAAGTGAAAGAAAGCAAATTTAAAAAATATAAACTGGTCTCGGATAGAGAAGGTAAGAAATATCTAATTAAATAAGCGCACTTAATTAGTGCAAGTAATCAAGTGCGCTATTGCCTTACAATCCTAAATCTTTTCTGCTTTTTTCTTCTTCTTGTAATCCCAATAACACAGAAGAGTAAATGCTGAAATAGTCACGAGCAACGCTATCTTTAGCGAATGCAATTACGTCATCACCGACTTCTTGCCATTCGTTATGAATCTTATGTCTATCTAGAGCTCTAGGTAATAGCGAGATTGTAATATCGTGAGCAATTTTCTCTAAATCCATAAATTTCACCTCCTTCCACTGGGAGATAACTAAATTATATAACAAAACAACTTAAAGGAGGAACGACAAATGCAAGCTCAAAACAAAAAAGTCATCTATTACTACTATGACGAAGAAGGTAATAGGCGACCATTAGATATTCAAATTAATGACGGATATGAACTGATGGTCCGATCTCATTTCATCAACAACACCATTGAAGAAATACCATACGTAAATAATAACTTATATGCCTTGGTTGATGGTTATGAATTTAAGTTAGATTGAATTTTTGAGAAAGATATTGAAAAGCTAATTTCCCCATAAGATTAAGAGACATACTGGATGTTTTGTTAACGACTCTTTTAACTTCGTTCCAAGTTTTATTGTCTCTAATATTATCGAGAAATTCATGGCCAGACCAAGTGATGTCATCAATAATCCAAGAAACGACCCTGCCTTCGATGAATTTCAGATCGCAACAAATAAATTTAGCTTCTTCTAATTTTAAAAGTGAGTACATTACTGTTTCAAAATCATATTTATCAAAAATAATATTATCGTTGAAATTATGTCGAGTAAGTGGTTCACCTATTTTCTTATTAGATTCTATTTCTAAGAGCAAGAGTCTAACGCAATCGTGATTAAGTTTCATCCTATCACCTCCATAACAGGAGTATAGCAGAAAGGATCATAAACATCTTAAAAGGAGGAATAACAAATGAACATTCAAGAAGCAACTAAGATAGCTACAAAAAATCTTGTCTCTATGACACGGAAAGATTGGAAAGAAAGTCATCGAACTAAGATATTACCAACAAATGATAGTTTTTTACAATGCATCATTTCAAATAGCGATGGGACAAACCTTATCAGATATTGGCAACCTTCAGCCGATGACCTCATGGCAAATGATTGGGAAGTTATAAACCCAACTAGAGACCAGGAATTATTGAAGCAATTTTAGAAATGCTATCAATGATACTTTTTAAATTGTTTTTAAACTCATTTTCAAAGTAAACAACAGTCTTGTCTGAAATTGTTACATGATAAATAGTGTTACTAGCATACACGCCGTTTAGGAACCCAGAGTTTTTAAGTTTATTTAAATCGTATTTTACATCTTCGAAATGTAGTTTTTGAAAATACTTTGTATGTATATCTTTAGCACTTCCAAAATTATTGCAGGTTAATTTAACCGAACCTAACTTTACACATTCTAAATAATCTTTGTAGAGTACGGACAAGATATATTGTTGGTCTTTAGTAAGTGTATCAAATTCATCAGATATCAAGGGCATGTTATCACCTCCTTAGGTTGATAACAACATTATACACGAAAGGAGCATAAACAAATGAACACAAGATCAGAAGGATTGCGTATAGGCGTCCCACAAGTTTCTAGCAAAGCTGATGCTTCTTCATCCTATTTAACGGAAAAGGAACGTAACTTAGGAGCGGAAATATTAGAGCTTATTAAAAAAAGTGATTACAGCTACTTAGAAATAAACAAAGTTCTCTATGCATTAGATAGAGAACTTCAATACAGGGCGAATAATAACAAACTTTAACATTTATCTAAAGGAGTGATAGAGATGCCAAAAATCATAATACCACCAACACCAGAAAACACATATCGAGGCGAAGAAAAATTTGTGAAAAAGTTATACGCAACACCTACACAAATCCATCAATTGTTTGGAGTATGTAGAAGTACAGTATACAACTGGTTGAAATATTACCGTGAAGATAATTTAGGTGTAGAAAATTTATACATTGATTATTCAGCAACGGGAACATTGATTAATATTTCTAAGTTAGAAGAGTATTTGATCAGAAAGCATAAAAAATGGTATTAGGAGGATATTAAATGAGCGACACATATAAAAGCTACCTATTAGCAGTACTGTGCTTCACAGTCTTAGCGATTGTGCTTATGCCGTTTCTATACTTCACTACAGCATGGTCAATTGCGGGATTCGCAAGTATCGCAACATTCATATTTTATAAGGAATACTTTTATGAAGAATAAAGAAACTGCTACTTGTTGGAGCAAGTAACAGTGCAAGATGAGCAATTGTCTTAAATAATTATATAAGGAGTTATTAATATGACCTTACAACAAAAAATACTATCACATTTTGCAACATATGACAATTTCAATTCTGATGATGTTGTTGAAACTTTTGGGATATCTAAAACACATGCAAAATCCACTCTTTCAAAACTTAAGAAAAAAGGAAAGATTGAAATGGAAAGTTGGGGTATCTGGCGTGTTATTGAATCGCAATTGCATTTAAGTGTAGTCGAACGTAAGAAAGAGATATTAGAAGAACAATTTGAATTGTTAGCAAGATTAAATGAACAAAGTGATGACCCTAGAGAAATAGAAGAACGTATCAAGTTAATGATTCGTCTAGCTAACCAATTTTAAGGAGGAGTTAATCAATGGCAGTATTAGAAGATATTTTTGAAGAATTAAAACTATTAAATAAGAATTTACGCGTGTTAAATACTGAACTATCAACTGTAGATTCATCAATAGTACAAGAGAAAGTTAAAGAAGCACCAATGTCAAAAGAAGAAACAGCTCAACCGGAATCAATTGAAGAAGTTAAGGTAACTTCTGCTGATTTAACTAAAGATTATGTTTTATCAGTAGGAAAAGAGTTCCTTAAAAAAGCAGATACTTCTGATAAGAAAGAATTTAGAAATAAACTTAACGAACTTGGCGCGGATAAGCTATCTACTATCAAAGAAGAGTATTATGAAAAAATTGTTGATTTTATGAAGGCGAGAATCAATGCATGAAGCTAGATCACTCAAATAGAGCTCATGCAAAGCTTAGTGCAAGTGGAGCAAAGCAATGGCTAAACTGTCCACCGAGTATTAAGGCAAGTGAAGGTATTGCAGATAAAAGTTCAGTTTTTGCTGAAGAAGGTACATTCGCTCATGAGTTAAGTGAGTTATATTTCAGTCTTAAATATGAAGGCCTAACACAGTTTGAGTTTAATAAAGCTTTTCAAAATTATAAGCGAAATCAATATTACAGTGAAGAGTTGCGCGAATATGTTGAAGAGTACGTAGCTAATGTAGAAGAAAAGTATAACGAGGCTTTGAGTAGAGATGACGATGTAATAGCTTTATTTGAAACAAAATTGGATTTAGGTAAATACGTCCCTGAATCTTTTGGTACTGGTGATGTCATTATATTTTCAGGTGGTGTACTTGAAATTATTGACCTTAAATACGGTAAAGGCATTGAAGTTTCAGCTATAGATAATCCTCAACTTAGATTATATGGCTTGGGCGCATATGAACTGCTTAGTTTAATGTATGACATTCATACAGTTCGCATGACTATCATACAACCACGAATAGATAACTTTTCTACTGAAGAGTTACCAATATCAAGATTACTTCAATGGGGAACCGATTTTGTTAAACCATTAGCCAGACTTGCTTATAACGGTGAAGGTGAGTTTAAAGCAGGTAGTCATTGTAGATTCTGTAAGATAAAGCATTCATGTAGAACACGTGCAGAATACATGCAAAATGTGCCTCAAAAGCCACCACATTTGTTAAGTGATGAAGAGATTGCAGAACTTTTATATAAACTGCCTGATATCAAAAAATGGGCTGATGAAG
>NZ_JACYHC010000120.1:0-548 GCF_017152085.1 Staphylococcus sp. EG-SA-2 | reverse complement strand
TTTACGATTTCGGTATTGATAGTGCCTATTCTATAATCTCTTCACCTAGCACTTTAGAAGATGTCCTACAAAATAGCGAACAAAATTTATTAAACACTGCAACTGACATTGCTCGTATTCTGAAATTGCAATAATGTCAAAGTAAATCATCAGCTTTATTATTTGCAGTTAAAACTTGAATGAGGTGAAACCCATGAAAAGAACTGATAAATACCGTGATTCATATCAATACGACAATCAAAATCAAAATCATCGTCGTCAATCTGAAGACGCATCGTATAGACAACAATATGCTAAAGGCGATCCTGAAGAACACCCGGAACGATACTATAACGGTAGAGATTATCGAAGAGAACAAATTCTTGAAGAAGAAAACGAGAAATCCCGCCGTTCAAAAAAATGGTTATATATCATTATTGCTATTCTCTTAATTATTGTCGCTATTTTTGTCACACGCGCCTTACTTAACAATGATAGCGATAAAGTTAGTAATGACCCTAAAGTCTCTCAAAATTATAAAAAACAAGTTGAAAATCAAGACGGCCAAA
>NZ_JACYHC010000119.1:0-548 GCF_017152085.1 Staphylococcus sp. EG-SA-2 | reverse complement strand
CATATGACATCATTAAGACAAAAACTTTCACAATGTCATGAGGACGCAAAAGATATTATTAAAACACATCCACGCATTGGTTATCAAATGTTGCAGTGGAAAGAGAAATAATTAAATAAAAAAGATCGCTGCCATTAAACGAATGATTGGCAGTGATCTTTTTTATATTCAACTTATTATTTATCGCGCACTAGCGTCAGCAAAAAGCCCTATTGTTTTTTATAAGAACATGATACTGAAATTTCATAAAGTTTATTTATGTTCGATTATTCTTAATTTAAGTAGTTGTTATATTCTAGATTCATATTTATATTTACACAGAATGATATAACCGCATACAGATCTCAATCCAATTAAATATTTAACCTTTAAAACGTTAGTACTTTGATATCTACAGAGAATCAATTATTGAAAACAAAAAGGTTCTCCACCAAATGTGGTGGGTATATAATTTAAAGAACTATTTTAAATTACAACTTTTAGAGTTTTTATTATTAGGCGGCCAGTCCATTATTGGGCTTGGTTGTCTTCTTTTTTTCTCCTTTGTA
>NZ_JACYHC010000118.1:0-548 GCF_017152085.1 Staphylococcus sp. EG-SA-2 | reverse complement strand
TATTTTGAACAAGTTTATGAATTTCTCCATCGCCTTCAGCTGGAGCAGCCCTTTGAATTCTGCCATGATAACTTAAATCATATTTATCTGCAACTAGCACTTTAACATATGGATAGACATATAACCAGGCACCTTGATTTTTAGGTTCTTCTTGTACCCATGACACTTCTTCAAGGTTTGGCAATTGTGCTAGTAATGCTTCAATCTCTTCCTCTGGGAATGGATACAATCTTTCAATCGCAACGAGTAATACTGATTCGTCTGGATTTTTAGCTAATGCTTCTTTTAAATCAATGAACATTTTACCAGTTGCCAAAATAACTTTTGTAACCTTATCCGCTTGATATGATTCTGTCAAAATTGGCTCAAATCCACCAGAAGTAAATTCATCAATTGGTTTTGCAACTGTTTTATTTCTCAGTAAGCTTTTTGGTGACATAACAACCAATGGTCGCATTTGTTCAGAATCTAAACTAGCTGCTTGTGCACGCAATAAGTGGAAATAATTACTTGAACTAGATAAGTTGACAACTGTGCAATTATTTTCA
>NZ_JACYHC010000117.1:0-549 GCF_017152085.1 Staphylococcus sp. EG-SA-2 | reverse complement strand
TAACACCAAATTCATCAAAGCGCTGTTCATAATACATTAATGCGTCATCGTTAGGCACTCTAAAAGACGGTCTTGTAATGGAATTTGTTCCTGCCTGCCCTTTTGTAATATTTGGAAAATCAAAGAACGTCATGTCTGTACCTGCCGAACCTACATCATCTGCAAAAAAAGTATGATACGTATAAATATCATCTTGATTGACTGTCTTTTTAACTAAACGCATGCCTAGTACTTCTGTAAAAAATTTATAATTACGTTCTGCATCATCTGTCATTGCTGTAACATGGTGAATACCTAATAGTTCATGATTATTTGCCATTTTATATACCCTCTTTGTCTTTTAGCATATTTATCTCGAAACCGAGATATTTTAATGTAAATTTTTAGTGCACGCCTTACACTTCTGTAGATTGTGCACTTAATTTCTTAAACGCTTGTTGTAAGATTGTTAATTCATCCTTTGTTAACACATCAAACGCTTTTGTTAATGTCTCAGCATGCTTAGGGAAAATATCTGCCATTTGACTTTGACCTTTTTCAGTTAAACAA
>NZ_JACYHC010000116.1:0-549 GCF_017152085.1 Staphylococcus sp. EG-SA-2 | reverse complement strand
CGTTCGAATATTTAAAATCATCTGTTGAAAAGGGTGATAAAGTTTCAAGAGAGAAAATGCATAACGCATCAACTTTGGCTGGTATGGCATTTGCAAATGCATTCTTAGGCATTGCACACTCAATTGCGCATAAAATTGGTGGCGAATATGGTATTCCGCATGGTAGAGCGAATGCGATATTACTACCGCATATTATCCGTTATAATGCCAAAGACCCGCAAAAACATGCGTTATTCCCTAAATATGAGTTCTTCAGAGCAGATACAGATTATGCAGATATTGCCAAATTCTTAGGATTAAAAGGTAATACGACAGAAGCACTTGTAGAATCATTAGCTAAAGCTGTCTACGAATTAGGTCAATCAGTCGGAATTGAAATGAATTTGAAATCACAAGGTGTGTCTGAAGAAGAATTAAATGAGTCAATTGATAGAATGGCAGAGCTCGCATTTGAAGATCAATGTACAACTGCTAATCCTAAAGAAGCACTAATCAGTGAAATCAAAGATATCATTCAAACATCATATGATTATAAGCAATAATCTATCT
>NZ_JACYHC010000115.1:0-550 GCF_017152085.1 Staphylococcus sp. EG-SA-2 | reverse complement strand
CTGAAGATCCTAGATTTACTGATCGTTTCGAATTGTTCATTGTAGGTAGAGAGCATGCAAATGCATTTACTGAATTAAATGATCCTATTGATCAAAAAGGTCGTTTTGAAGCGCAACTTGTTGAAAAAGCGCAAGGTAATGATGAAGCGCATGAAATGGATGAAGATTACATTGAAGCGTTAGAATATGGTATGCCTCCGACAGGTGGTCTTGGTATCGGTATTGACAGATTGGTTATGTTATTAACTGACTCTCCATCAATCAGAGACGTATTATTATTCCCTTATATGAGACAAAAATAAATGACGTTGATTGTTAGTAAGAGCTCTCGTGTATACAACATGTGTATGCGAGGGCTTTCTTAATTATGGTAATTAGTTCGTGTTTGAATGTTTTTGATAGTAATAGTTAACGATAGTGGTGCTATTTTTGACTGTTAAACAAGGTAGTTGGCTGATAGATGAAAATGACGATACGTATATAGAGTAGTTCGGATGAGAAATGTTAACGATAGACATTGAGATATCTTATAACAAAAATTGCTATATTA
>NZ_JACYHC010000114.1:0-550 GCF_017152085.1 Staphylococcus sp. EG-SA-2 | reverse complement strand
TAACACCAAATTCATCAAAGCGCTGTTCATAATACATTAATGCGTCATCGTTAGGCACTCTAAAAGACGGTCTTGTAATGGAATTTGTTCCTGCCTGCCCTTTTGTAATATTTGGAAAATCAAAGAATGTCATATCTGTACCTGCTGAACCTACATCATCTGCAAAAAATGTATGATACGTATAAATATCATCTTGATTGACTGTCTTTTTAACTAAACGCATGCCTAATACTTCTGTAAAAAATTTATAATTACGTTCTGCATCATCTGTCATTGCTGTGACATGGTGAATACCTAGTAATTCATGATTATTTATCATTTTATATACCCTCTTTATATTTTTAGTGTATTTATCTCGAAATCGAGATATTTTAATGTAAATTTTTAGTGCACGCCTTACACTTCTGTAGATTGTGCACTTAGTTTCTTAAACGCTTGTTGTAAGATTGTTAATTCATCCTTTGTTAACACATCAAACGCTTTTGTTAATGTCTCAGCATGCTTAGGGAAAATATCTGCCATTTGACTTTGACCTTTTTCAGTTAAACAA
>NZ_JACYHC010000113.1:0-550 GCF_017152085.1 Staphylococcus sp. EG-SA-2 | reverse complement strand
GCTTAAACAAATTTTCGATTAGAAAGTATACTGTAGGAACTGCATCGATTTTAGTAGGTACGACATTGATTTTTGGTCTAGGGAACCAAGAAGCTAAAGCTGCTGAAAACACTAGTACAGAAAATGCGAAACAAGATGATGCAACGACTAGTGATAATAAAGAAGTAGTGTCGGAAACTGAAAATAATTCGACAACAGAAAATGATTCAACAAATCCAATTAAGAAAGAAACAAATACTGATTCACAACCAGAAGCTAAAGAAGAATCAACTACATCAAGTACTCAACAACAGCAAAATAACGTTACAGCTACAACTGAAACTAAGCCTCAAAACATTGAAAAAGAAAATGTTAAACCTTCAACTGATAAAACTGCGACAGAAGATACATCTGTTATTTTAGAAGAGAAGAAAGCACCAAATTATACAAATAACGATGTAACTACAAAACCATCTACAAGTGAAATTCAAACAAAACCAACTACACCTCAAGAATCTACAAATATTGAAAATTCACAACCGCAACCAACGCCTTCAAAAGTAGACAATCA
>NZ_JACYHC010000112.1:0-550 GCF_017152085.1 Staphylococcus sp. EG-SA-2 | reverse complement strand
GCTTAAACAAATTTTCGATTAGAAAGTATACTGTAGGAACTGCATCGATTTTAGTAGGTACGACATTGATTTTTGGTCTAGGGAACCAAGAAGCTAAAGCTGCTGAAAACACTAGTACAGAAAATGCAAAACAAGATGATGCAACGACTAGTGATAATAAAGAAGTAGTGTCAGAAGCTGAAAATAATTCGACAACAGAAAATGATTCAACAAATCCAATTAAGAAAGAAACAAATACTGATTCACAACCAGAAGCTAAAGAAGAATCAACTAAATCAAGTACTCAACAACAGCAAAATAACGTTACAGCTACAACTGAAACTAAGCCTCAAAACATTGAAAAAGAAAATGTTAAACCTTCAACTGATAAAACCGCGACAGAAGATACATCTGTTATTTTAGAAGAGAAGAAAGCACCAAATAATACAAATAACGATGTAACTACAAAACCATCTACAAGTGAAATTCAAACAAAACCAACTACACCTCAAGAATCTACAAATATTGAAAATTCACAACCGCAACCAACGCCTTCAAAAGTAGACAATCA
>NZ_JACYHC010000111.1:0-552 GCF_017152085.1 Staphylococcus sp. EG-SA-2 | reverse complement strand
CAGCTCTTGTCACAGCAATTTTAACGTGTTCATATGTTAATCCTCCTTGAACATATGCTTCATAAGGAGGACGAATAGGTCCATCTGCAGATAATTCAATCGATGAACCTTGAATAAACGTACCAGCAGCCATAATAACATCATCTTCGTAACCAGGCATATAACTCGGTTCTGGACTAAAATGTGCATTAATTGGGGATGCGTGTTGAATACTTTGACAAAATGAAATCATTTGTTCTTTCGTTTTAAATTTAACTGTTTGAATTAAATCAGTTCGTTTTTCGTAGTACTTCGGCGTTGTGTTCATATTCATTTTTTCTAAAAATAAACTAGTAAACAATGCCCCTTTAAGACTCTGACTGACAACATGTGGTGCTAAAAAGAAACCTTGATACATTTCAAGCAATGCATTTAATGATGCACCTGCTTCTTTACCAATACCAGGTGCTGTCAATCTATAACCACATCGTTCAATTAAATCTTTTCTACCAGCAATGTATCCACCAATCTTAGCTAAACCACCGCCAGGGTTTTTAATTAATGATCCTGCTA
>NZ_JACYHC010000110.1:0-26260 GCF_017152085.1 Staphylococcus sp. EG-SA-2 | reverse complement strand
CACCACTTGTGAACTTTTTATTCTTCATTACATTAATTAAGAATGGAATATTAGTTTTAACACCACGAATACGCATTTCTCGTAATGAACGTACCATTTTTTCTTCTGCTTGTTTAAATGATATCGCATGTGTAGATAATTTTACGAGTAATGAATCATAATAAGGTGATATCTCAGCACCTTGGAAACCATCTCCAGCATCAAGACGTACACCAAAGCCACCGCTTGAACGATAAGCAATGATTGTTCCAGTATCCGGCATGAAATCATTTAACGGATCTTCTGTTGTAATACGACATTGGATGGCATAGCCTAATGTTGTAATATCTTTTTGTTGCGGCATATTAATCTCTTCACCAAATAAATCGGCACCTGCTGCAACTAAAATTTGTGTCTTAACAATATCAATTCCTGTTACCATCTCTGTAATTGTATGCTCTACTTGTACACGAGGGTTAACTTCTATAAAGAAGAATTCGTCACCAGATACTAGAAATTCAACAGTACCTGCATTGACATATTTAATATTTTCCATCAATTGAATTGCAGCATCACAAATACGTTGACGTAATGTTGGTGATAATCCAACTGATGGTGCAACTTCTACAACTTTTTGATGACGACGTTGTACTGAACAATCACGTTCAAATAAGTGTACGATATTTCCATGTTCGTCACCTATGGCTTGTACTTCAATATGCTTTGGATTATCAATGTATCTTTCTATGTAAACTTCACTATTACCAAATGATTTTTCAGCTTCTGATTTTGCTCTATGGAAAGCATCTTCTAATTCACTTTCTTCACGAACGATTCTCATACCTTTACCGCCGCCACCACTTGTGGCTTTAATCATTAGCGGGAAACCAGCTTCTTCTGCAAATTCTTTTGCTAATTCATATGATTTAATTGGACCGTCTGTACCAGGAATAACTGGTAAATCTGCCTTGATAGCCGTTGTACGAGCTTTAACTTTATCTCCAAACATATCTAAATGTTCTAAATGAGGACCAATAAATTTAATTCCTTCTTCTGCACAACGACGCGCAAATTGTTCATTTTCACTTAAAAATCCATAGCCAGGATGAATCGCATCCACATTCGCTTGTTTTGCTACATCAATGATACGCTCAATATTTAAATAACTTTCAGCAGGACCTAAATCACTTCCAACTAAATAGGATTCATCTGCTTTATATCTATGTAATGAACTTTTGTCTTCATTCGAATAAATTGCAACTGTGCTGATGTCTAATTCTGCCGCCGCTCTGAATATACGAATTGCAATTTCTCCACGGTTAGCAACAAGTAACTTTTTTATTTGTTTCAATAGCGATACACTCCTCAAACTATTAGAATTTTCTAACTAATTAGATAATAAAATTTTATCTTAAAGCGCTCTGTTTTGCTATAGTTATGTTTCAAATTTTCAAAATTTAACATTCTTGAGACAATTAAAACCTCCGCTTCAGAAATAATAATTTCAAAAATGACTATGCAACAACAGGTAGTTCACGTTTTTGTTGTGAAACATTTTCGATTTCTACAACTCTAAAAAATTAAAAATAAAATTGCAAAACATCAACATTTATTATCAATAGCGATAACTTTATCTTATCATCATGATTCTAATTTCGCCACCACATTTAGTAATTTTTAGTCATAAAATTTAGTTATAATTATACGTTGTTTTGTTTATAAAATTTGATAATCATGAGTAATCTCGTAATATCAAAACAAAAAGGAAGTTAAGCGTTGTTTGGTTGCCTAACTTCCGTTATTGAACTCATCAGTCCAATTTGACAAAGAGTATATAAATAGCCAATGTTTAGCATTGCTTAATGACAGAAGTCATCTCGTACTAAATATTGGCTAGTATTTTTTTAATTAAATTGTCTTCTTATATCAACTTTTTGTTGTTGTTTCTTTCGTTGCTGGTCTACTTTGATTTGTTTACCTACAATCAGAAGTAATCCCATAGCAATACTTAAACTAATCATTGATGATCCACCAAAGCTGATAAATGGCAATGGCACACCAGTTAATGGAATTGTTGCCGAAATACCGCCAATGTTTACAAACGTTTGACTTCCAAAGTATGTGGCAATCCCAACACACACAAGTTTATAAAAATATGATGATGTTTTATTTGCAAACTGGAAGGCACGATATACAATAAAGAACTCTAAAGTAATAACTAGCAATCCTCCGATTAAACCTAATTCTTCGCAAATAATTGCAAAAATAAAATCTGTATGTGGTTCTGGTAAATAGCCCAATTTCATTGCACTATTTCCTAATCCTTTTCCAAATACGCCACCGTTACCTATCGCAAGCAATGAATTGGAAATATGGTATCCAGTTCCTGATTCGAATTGGAATGGATCTGTTAGCGTACTAAATCTGGCAGTTAAATAGCTTGGTAACCAACCAGCCATTAATGCAATGACAAATACTACTAAGAATCCTAGCACTGCTGGTATACCAAATCTTAGGACTTTGTTTACCCCAATTCCTGAATAAAAAATAATCGCAACTAAAATAATTAATATTAGTAATGTTTGCCCTACGTCTTTTTGTAAGAAAACTAAAAACGTACAACCTAATGCTAATACAATAGGACTTAAAATTAATTTTGGTTTACTTAATACTCTAGGCATTTTTTTACTGATCATAAATGGGATATATAATATGATTGCAATTTTTAATAACTCAGATGCCTGTAAGTTCATAAATCCTAAGTTTATCCAACTTTTAGAACCATTAATATCTTTACCTATTACTAACGTCAGTAATAATAGTGAGACGATAGTTATAATCATACCTTTTTGCACTTTAATATTACTCAGTAATTTAACATTCATTAAAAATGCAATAAAAAATACAATTATAAAACTCATTATGACATATGCTAATTGTCGGTTGTAAAAATACGTTCCTGGAACATCGATACCACCAGTCAATGTGCCTTTAGTTGCTGGAACCATACTTGCACTATATACCATCACTAATCCAATTAAACTCAATACAATATATGTAACTAATAACGGATAATCAATAAACTTTGAGGTTTTACCAATATACCGTAAAATACTTCTAAAATTCTTCATATATTCAGTCATCCAATTCTACAATTTATACTTCAAATGATTTCGTTTTATACTTTAATTTTAAAAATCCATGTTACTTATTATATACATGACACAGTCATAATCACAAATATTAACAGGTCTCTTGAGGTAATTTATAGAATATTTGTTTACTTAATATCGTGAATTGCTAAAACCCAATAAAAGTGACTGACATGTCATCAAGAAGACAACATAACAGCCACTTTAATCAGTAATTAAACTATAAATATAAAATCGGCGCAGCTCAATTGTCGATATCTCACGCCATTTTAATATGCTTATATATTAAACCTTAAACAAGTGTAAAAGCTTCATGTAATTTTGAAAGTTCTTTCTCAAGACGTAACATAATTTGTTTGCCATCTTCGCGGTCAACTAAACCTAATTTAACAGCAAAATCAACTTCTTTTTGAAGTCCAAACATTTGTGTATCTAGTACTTCTTCATATAATGGGCATGAAGGTAATGTTAAATTATCTAGTTGAACTTTAATCAGATGCAAGATTTCATCAGCATCTTTAGTCAATTGTTTCAAAGCTGCATTTTTCATTGTTGCTTGTTTCGCCATGACACGCTCCCCCTCTATATAAATTCTCAAGTCTTACTAAAAGTTTATCTTACTAAATATTAAAAAGCAAGTAGATTTAAAATGTGTCGTTAGCAATTTGTGTTAAAATAATGCTATATACATTGATAGGGAGTGGGAAAATGATACAAATTAAAGGAGCCGTAAAGTTTCCTATAACATTAGATAGTACGACTTGGATTTTCGATGATAGAAAAGTTAGCATCGAAGATTTAGAAAAAGGTGTATTTGATGGTTCAAAACCAATCGACTTTGAAGATAATCATGAATGGAATCGTGCTATCCTAGAAGGACAAACTAATCCGCCTACTTTAAATTCAGAAATAAAATATAAAAAACGTGCCATGTTAGAAGGTTCATTTGTCATTAATATGACACCATTTTTCAAACATTCCGAACCACATGACTCTGCAACTACTATTCGATTATCAAATGAGCATGATCATTTAGATATACCGATAGATCTATTACCCTATTTATTTTTCCAATTTGCAAAAGACGGTAAACGACTTTACAGCGATAATGGTGTAGATAGTTTTATTTACAATCAAGAAGATGGTTATTCATATCGAATCAACCATGTAACTCATATTGAGGTGATTTAATTTGAGACAAGTGCAATGCATTATCTGTGATGCAAAAGTATTTATAGATGAGCGCACAACTGAGTCTAAACGACTTAAAAACAATCCTATTCGAACATTTATGTGTGATGATTGTAAAAGTCGATTAGACACACCTAAACAACGTGCGCAACACTATCCGCTCGATTAATATCTGAATAAACAAGTTAGAAATTTGAAAATGTGAAAGTAACAGGAAATAATAGCATTTAAACACTTTTTCAAATATTATATGCCAAAAGAGAAGCTAAGCAACTTTCATCGCTCAGCTTCTCTTTTATTATGTTAAATTATTCGTTTTCTTGCATCATTTGTTTGATACGCTTTGCTTCTTTTTCACGAACATTTTTGTTTAAAATTTTCTTTCTTAAACGTATACTTTCTGGTGTAACCTCAACAAGTTCATCATCATTAATGAATTGTAACGCTTCTTCCAATGTTAGAATACGCGGTCTATTCATTGTTTGTGTTTGGTCTTTCGTTGCAGAACGTACGTTAGTTTGATGTTTTGTTTTAGTGATGTTAACAGTTAAATCATTTTCACGATTATGTTCACCAACAATCATACCTTCATAAACTTCAGTACCAGGTTCCATGAAGTTTACACCTCTATCTTCAAGTCCCAAAATGGCATAAGTACTTGCAGAACCTTGATCCATTGAAATTAATGCACCATTACGACGACCGCCAATTTGTGCTTTAATACGTGGTCTAAATTCTTCAAATGTATGGTTAATAATACCGTAACCTCTTGTCATTGACATAAATTCAGTCGTATAACCAATCATACCACGAGCCGGTACATTAAAGATTAAACGTGTAAGTCCATTATCAGTTGTAGTCATATCAACCATTTCACCTTTACGTGCACCTAATGATTCAATAACAGCACCTGCATTTTCTTGTGGCACTTCACATTGCACACGTTCAAATGGTTCACACATTACACCATCTATTTCTTTAATAATTACTTGTGGTTTTGAAACTTGTAATTCATAACCTTCACGACGCATATTTTCAATAAGGATTGATAAATGCAATTCACCGCGACCAGCAACTACCCATGTATCTGGAGAATCTGTGTTAGAAACTTTCAAAGATACATCTGTTTCTAATTGTTGATTTAAACGTTCTTGAATTTGACGTGCTGTTACAAAGTCACCTTCACGGCCAGCAAATGGAGAATTGTTAACTTTAAATGTCATTTCAAGAGTAGGCTCATCAATACGTAGAACTGGCAATGCTTCTTGATGGTCATGTGGTGTTACAGTTTCACCAACATTAATGTCTTCCATACCTGAAACAGCAATTAAATCTCCAGCTTGTGCTTCTTCAATTTCTAAACGTTTTAATCCAAAGTAACCAAAGATTTTAGTTACACGGAAGTTTTTCACTGTACCGTCTAATTTAATTAGTGATACATTATCTCCGACACGCATTTTACCTCTGAATACACGACCAATACCAATACGTCCAACATAATCATTGTAGTCCAACAATGCTACTTGGAATTGTAATGGCTCATCACTGTTATCAATTGGAGCTGGTACATAATCAATAATTGTTTCATATAATGATTGTAAATTATCATCTTGTTTTTCAGGATCTAAGCTAGCTGTTCCATTTACTGCTGAAGCATAAACAACAGGGAATTCTAATTGTTCATCGTTTGCTTCTAATTCAATAAATAAATCTAAAACTTCATCTACAACACCCTCTGGACGTGCTGATGGTTTATCAATTTTATTAACAACAACAACAGGTTTCAGGTTTTGTTCTAGCGCTTTTTTAAGTACAAAACGTGTTTGAGGCATTGTACCTTCATACGCATCTACTACTAAGACAACCCCATCAACCATTTTCATAATACGTTCTACTTCTCCACCAAAGTCTGCATGTCCTGGTGTATCCAAAATATTAATACGTGTACCTTTATAATCAACAGCCGTATTTTTGGCTAGAATCGTAATTCCACGCTCTCTTTCGATATCGTTAGAGTCCATTGCACGTTCATCGACATGTTCATTTTCTCTGAATATACCAGATTGTTTTAACAACTCATCTACTAAAGTTGTTTTACCATGGTCAACGTGAGCAATAATTGCTATATTGCGGACATCTTCTCTTTTATTAGTCATATAAATAGTTTCCTTCTTTCTTAAGTAAAATCCCACTTTTAATTACAACTTTTTTATTATATCATATAATTGAGAAAAGATAAGCAAAAGGTGGGGATAGGATGAAACAAAAAAAATCTAAAAATATCTTTTGGGTATTTTCTATATTAGCTGTTGTTTTCTTAGTATTATTTAGTTTTGCTGTTGGTGCATCAAATGTACCAATGATGATTTTAACATTTATATTACTCGTTGCAACCTTTGGAATTGGATTTACTACAAAGAAAAAATATCGAGAAAACGATTGGCTATAAGTTATATCGACAATAACACGCGTTGATTTAAGACCACACATGTTCATGATGAACATTTAACTGGTTTTATATTGGCGCGTGTTTTTATTATTTAAGGTATAAAAGCGTAATATGTTACCTAATTGTTAGGACTACATATTACGCTTTTGGTAATTATTTTGATTTTCTTTTAAATCGTTGTTCATGTAATTGTATTAACGTATCATGGTAGGGCTCTAAATAATCATTGCTAATTTCTTGATGGAGACCTCGATTTCCAACTAAGATTGAATTTGGACCACTAATTGTTAATGGTTCTCCTAGTAAATTTGAAGCTTGTCCATTTACTTCATATAAAATAACCAATCCGCCAGCAAAATCCCATGGTTGAAGTCTTGGCGTCATATATGCTTCTAAATTACCTGTAGCAACTGAAACGATTTCAAGCGCTGCACTACCATATGCCCTTGCACTTCTAGAATCATTAACAATTTCTTTAAAGATTTCTCCTAAAATTGGTTTAGTTAACCAGTTCGGATTGATCCCAATAATGCTTTGTCTTAGATTAGAATCATTCAATGGTTTCAAGGGTTGGCTACCTCGATATGCGCCTTCCCCTACTTTAGCATGATATAAGACGTCAGCCATAACATCATATACAAAACCTGCATAAGGTTTACCATCGATATAAATACCAATTGAAATTGCGAAATTTTCTTGTTGATGAACAAAATTCAATGTACCGTCTATTGGGTCAACAACCCATACCGTACCTTTGGAAGTATCGATGTCATGACCATGCCCTTCTTCACCTAATACTTGATGATTGGGATATGTTTCTAAAATTGTATCAAAAATGAAATCTTCTGTTGCTTTATCTACATTTGTAACAAGGTCATTCGGATTTGACTTTGTTTCAATTGTTAAATTTTGCTCCATCAATTGTTTAATTCTAATTCCTGCTTCTTGAATAAGTCCTTGGGCAAATCCATAAAGTGCCATAACATCATCTCCTAACATCTTTATTATACATCAACATTTTATAAAAATAACTTCTTATGATAAAAATGAAAATACTAATTTTAATGAGAGCGTCTTAAGCCGCAATTGATAAAACATATGCTACAATATTTTTAAACACTATACAGGAGGTACTCTATGACAAAATATACATTTAAACCTAAAGATTTCAAAGCGTTCAACGTAGAAGGCTTAGACGCACGAATGGAAGCTTTAAACGAATACATACGACCACAACTCCATGAATTAGGAGAATATTTTAGTGACTTCTTTACAAGTCAAACTGGTGAAACATTTTATCCTCACGTAGCAAAACATGCTAGAAGAAGTGTGAATCCTCCTAAAGATACATGGGTTGCTTTTGCTACAAGCAAAAGAGGCTATAAAATGTTACCTCATTTCCAAATTGGTATGTTTGAAGATCAACTGTTTGTTATGTTTGGAATCATGCATGAAGCAAAAGATAAAGCAACACGTGCAAAAGTTTTTGAAAGAAAATTTAAAGCTATTCAACAATTACCTGATGATTATCGTGTTTGCTTAGATCATATGAAACCTGATAAACCATTTATTAAAGATTTAACGGATGATGATTTAAAAGAAGCGATACAAAGAGCCATCAATGTGAAAAAAGGTGAATTCTTTATAGCGCGTGCAATCACACCACAAGATAAAAGATTAAAAAGTGACAAAGCATTTATTGCATTTTTAGAAGAAACCTTCGATCAGTTCTTACCATTTTATTCTGCATAAATAACTTTGTTTAAATAATAGAGCACGTAATCACATCCATGATTTCGTGCTCTTTTTTCTTAATATTAAATCGAACGTTCAACATAATAATTCATACTTTTAAAAAAATTAAAATAAATTTAGGTTGACCCAAACATTTTATTAGGTTATTATATTGTCCATAAGAAGTAGAGGTGAGTCAAAATGAATAATAAACGACATTCAACAAATGAACAATTAAGTTTAGACGAAATAAACAATACAATTAAATTCGATCATCGCAGTTCAAATAAACAGAAATTTTTATCATTTCTTGGACCTGGGTTATTAGTCGCTGTTGGTTACATGGATCCCGGAAACTGGATAACATCAATGCAAGGTGGCGCCCAATATGGCTATACTTTGCTATTCGTAATTCTTATTTCAAGTTTATCAGCAATGTTACTTCAAAGCATGACAGTGAGATTAGGAATAGCAACAGGTATGGACTTAGCTCAAATGACACGACATTATTTATCAAGACCTATTGCTATAATCTTTTGGATCATTGCAGAACTAGCAATTATCGCTACAGATATTGCTGAGGTTATTGGTAGTGCTATTGCTCTTAATCTCCTATTTAACATACCTTTAATCGTCGGTGCACTAATAACTGTACTTGATGTATTTTTACTACTATTTATAATGAAATATGGTTTTAGAAAAATTGAAGCTATTGTTGGTACATTAATTTTCACAGTGTTATTCATCTTTATATTTGAAGTCTATATTTCATCACCACAGTTGAATGCTGTGTTAAATGGATTTATACCACATAGTGAAATCATTACAAATAACGGCATTCTCTATATTGCATTAGGTATTATTGGCGCTACAATTATGCCTCATAATTTGTACTTACATTCATCAATTGTACAATCTAGAACATACTCAAGACATAACAATGAAGAAAAGGCGCAAGCGATTAAATTTGCTACGATAGATTCGAACATTCAGTTATCAATCGCATTTGTAGTCAATTGCTTATTATTAGTGTTAGGAGCATCACTATTTTTCAACTCGAACGCTGACGATTTAGGTGGTTTCTATGATTTATATCACGCCTTAAAAACTGAACCTGTACTAGGTGCAACAATGGGTGCAATCATGAGTACATTATTTGCAGTTGCATTATTAGCGTCAGGTCAAAATTCAACGATTACTGGTACTTTAGCAGGACAAATTGTAATGGAAGGATTTTTAAGATTACACATACCAAATTGGTTAAGACGTTTAATTACACGTTCCCTTGCTGTCATTCCTGTTATCGTATGCTTAATCATTTTTAAAGGTAATGCAGCTAAAATTGAGCAACTACTTGTATTCTCTCAAGTATTTTTAAGTATTGCTCTGCCATTCTGTTTAATACCATTACAATTAGCTACTAGTAATAAAGACTTGATGGGACCTTTCTATAATAAAACATGGGTTAATATCATTTCATGGACACTTATTATTATTCTAAGTATTTTAAATGTCTATTTAATCGTTCAAACATTCCAAGAACTACAAAGTTAAAAATAAAACCATTAAAATGTTGGTTGTATCTAATAATTAACAACTTAACATTTTAATGGTTTTTTTGCTATGAACATATTAATGATAAATATACTCATCGTCCTTATGTGTAGTTTCTTTTGATTCTTTTTTAGAAATCAACATAATCATCACGATAACCCATAAGACAATTGCAATTAAATTAAGAGCCATCAAACTTACAATTATCGCGATAACAAAAAGTATAATCGATAATTTTCTACGCCCTTTAATACAAATTGTCGCAAATATACCATAAAGTGTTGAAATTAATAAAATAATTGCTAATGCACCCATTGTTGTCTGAAGCATATCTAAAGAAACATTGCCACCGTTCTGAGATAATTGCTTCGCTAATTCTTCACGTTGTGATGCATTACCACTTTTTAAAGAAAAATAGGATAGCCCCATAACTAATAAATAAATAATACTAATACTATTTGCAATCCAAGCCATGATTAATTCAGGTTTTCTATTCATCTTAAAATCCTTTCTTTGTTTAATATTTTAATAAGTATACTACGAGCCTATAGATATACGCACATTAAATTACTTGTATATTAACATATTTTTCATCTAATTTTTATAATAAACATCTGAATTCAGATTGATGATAATTTAGGTGTATGGTAATGAGAAATCGTCATTTAAAATTTTGACACCTAAACACTTTAATTAAACGTTATCGATGATTAACCTCATATAAAAACCCAGATTAATAAGCAAAAGACCTCTACTTACTAATCTGGGTATCATCAATATTTATTCTTGCTCTTTTTTGTCCTTAACTTCACTTGAATTGCGTTCTTCAGAAATATCATTGTTGTAAATTTGACGTCGCTCTTCAAAATTCATTCGACGTTGACTAACTGCGCTAGGTTGATTTTTCCTACGTTCTTTCATTCGTTGGTTATAAGCTTTACGTTTTTCTTTTTTCTTAGCTTTAATTTCAGCTTTTTCTCGCTTTTGTTGTGCTTTCAATTCTTTTGGATCAACTTCAGGTTCTGCATAATAACCATCATCTTCAATACCTAGTTCTTCAGTACTTTTTTGTTTGTATTTAGCCTGTCTGGATAATACTGATGGTTCTTCCTCAGTGCGCTCATCATGATTATATTCACTTTCAACTGCACGTTTAGGAAATTGATCATATTTATCTCTTTCCTGTTCTTGATCATATACAGTATTTGATTTATCCAATTCTTTTTCATATTTAGGCACATCATAATAATCATCTTTCGGTTGGGGGCGCTCATACACAGGTTCACGATAATCATAAATCGGTCCGTTATACTCTTCATAATATTGTGGCGCAACCATTTCAACTTTATCTTTTCTTATAAATAGCATCATCGCAATAATAAAGAATAATATCGGAATGATTAAAGTAACGATAAGTAAAACTAAAGGAATCGTTACAATTGCTGATATTAAGAATAAGAAACCTGACAAGATTCTTATATTCATAGATATGAGAGCTAAAAATGAAATCAACAAACAAACAATAAAGTAAACGATAATAGCCCATATACCATTTTGTAACCATATTACAAATTGTGTTGTATTATAGCCATTTCCAGCTAATAATTGCTGGATAAATGCATTATTGTTTAATGTATTTTCAAGATTAGCTATCGATGTGTTATTACTGAATGAAACAAGTGCTATAAACATCGTAATGACAGTAAGCACTAATAACATCACCCAACATAACCAACCTAGAACTTTTTCAGTTAATCTACTTACTGGACGTTTAATTTGAGTAAATTGTTCTCCAGTCATTCGTTACAACTCCTTATAGTACTTATCCCGTTATTATAACTAAATATACAGTAAATAACTACTATTTATGATTTTATTTTAATGACATTTTGAAATTCAAAAAGTTTTCATTGTATTCACTTAAAACTTCAGGTCCTAAATCTTTATAAACTTCAAGGCGTTCTTGCTCTTTCTTAGTCGGATAAAAACGATGGTCGTCTTTAATCTCTTTAGGCAACAATTGTCGAGCAGCCTTGTTTGGCGTTGCATAGCCTACGAATTCTGTATTTTGCTTGTTATTTTTAGCATCTAATAAAAAATTCATAAATTTATATGCACCCTCTTTATTTTGTGCCGTTTTTGGAATTACCATATTGTCGAACCATAAATTCGATCCTTCTTTAGGAATAACATAATTATATTTATCCCCTTCTTGCACTAGAGGTGCTGCAACACCACTCCAAACAACCGCTATGTTACCTTCATTTTGTTGAAGCATCATGGTAATTTCATCACCTACGACACCTCTTACTTGTGGTGCTAGTTTGGTTAAATCTCGCTCTGCTTCTTTTAAATGGTGCGAATTACGGTCATTAAGATTATACCCAAGTTTATTCAAACTCATGCCTATAATCTCTCTAGCACCGTCAACTAGTAAAATTTGGTTTTTAAATTTAGGATTATACAATGACTTCCAACTATCAAATGATTCATTTGGATACTTTTCTTTATTATATAAAATACCTACAGTTCCAAAGAAATAAGGTAAAGAATATTTATTGCCTCTATCAAATGACATATTCATATAATCTGAATCTAAATTTTTAATATTAGGTACCTTATTATGATCTATTGGTAACAATAAATGATCTCTTTTCAATTTTTGAACTGTATATTCACTAGGAAAAGCAACATCATAATGTGTACCGCCATTGCGAATTTTGGCTTCCATCGCTTCATTTGAATCGAAAGTTTCATAAACGACTTGAATGTCAGTTTCTTTTTCAAATTTCTTAATTAACTCTGGATCAATATATTCGCCCCAATTGTATACGTAAATTTTTTGATTTGTATGCACTTGTTCTTTAGATTTAAACCAATGACTTAAAGTAAGACAAAGCATACCCACAACTAATGCACCTATAATGAGTTGTAAAAAACGTTTCATTATTTTACACCTCGCTTGATTAGTTTTTTCTTATTTATCACGTATTGAATCAAATAATATCCTAGTATTCCTAATACAATAACAGCAAACAATAATGTTGAAATCGCATTAATTTCCATACTAATTCCTTTTCTCGCCATAGCATAAACTTCAACTGATAACACACTAAAGCCATTACCAGTAACGAAGAAACTTACTGTGAAATCGTCTAGTGAATAAGTTAAAGCCATAAAGAAACCTCCTATAATAGAAGGTAAAATATTAGGAATAATAATGTTGCTTAATAATTGTGGTTCAGTCGCTCCTAAATCTCTTGCAGCATTTAACATATTATTATTCATTTCATACAGTTGTGGTAAGACGATAATCACAACTATAGGTATGCAAAATGCAATATGAGATATTAGAACTGTCCAAAATCCTAAACCAAGACCAGTAAAATGGCCAATCGTTGTAAACATAATTAAGAATGATGCACCTATGACAACGTCGGATGATACCATCAAGACATTATTCAATGTTAGTAAAGTTACTTTAAACTTTTTATTTCTTAAATAATAAATAGCAATGGCACCAAATGTACCAATAACTGTAGAAATTGAGGCTGCTAAAAGTGCTACAGCTATCGTATTAAAAATGACCGACATTAAATGATCATTTTGAAATAATGATTGATAATGCTCTAATGTAAAATGTTCAAAGTGAATCATATTACCAGCCGAATTGAATGAATAGAACATTAAAAAGAATATTGGGATGTATAAAATCGCTAAAAGTATCCCGATATACAGCTTTCCATACCATTTCATATGATTCACCCTCTCCCATTAGATGATTTTGTAATGATTAAAATGAATGCCATAAATACAATTAAGAATATAGCTATAGTTGATCCCATACCATAATTTTGAATTGTTAAAAATTGTTCCTCTATTGCCGTACCTATATTTATGACTTTATTACCTGCAATTAATCTTGTAATCATAAATAATGAAAGTGATGGAATAAAGGTTACTTGAATCCCAGTCATAACACCTTCTTTTGTTAACGGCATGATTACTTTTCTAAAAGTATAGAAAGGACTGGCACCTAAATCACTTGAGGCCTGCAATAAATTATTAGGAATTGCTTTCATGCTATTAAATATAGGTAAAATCATAAATGGTATATAAATGTAACTTGCCACTACTAAAAACGCACCAGTTGTAAATAACAAATTGAATGATGGTAAATTAAATAAGTGGAAAAATTGATTAATCACGCCATCATGACTTAATAAACCTATAAAAGCATATGTCTTTAACAATAAATTTATCCATGTTGGAATAATCATTATCATTAATAAGATATTTTGAAATTTCGAACGAGTAATATAATAGGCAGCTGGATAACTGATAGTCAAGGTAATAATTGTTATTAAAGCGGCATATAAAATTGAATATGCAAACATTTTCAAATATTTTGTAGTAAAAATTTGTTGATAATTCGTGAAACTAAAATGTCCATTGATATCTAAAAATGAAAAATAAATGAGTAATACAACTGGTACAATAATAAATATAACCATCCATAGTAAATACGGGATTAAGAGAAATTTATTAGTATTACGCATTGTCTACTTCCTCATAGCTTTCAATACGTTTATCAAATTCTTCTTCTGTTTCTCCAGGAACCATAATATGAATGGCTTCAGGATCAAAATAAAGACCAACTTCACTGCCTACTTCAGCTTTTTTAGTCGTTTGTATTACCCATTCATAACCTTTATTGTCTATACAACATATTTCATAGTGGACCCCTCTAAATAACATAGAATCAACAGTTGCTTTAAATAATCCTTCTTCAGCTTTGATTAATGATATATCTTCTGGTCGAATAACGACTTCTACTTTTTTATTTTCAGGAATACCCATATCGACACATTCGAAATCTTGCCCATAAATATTCACGACATAATCTCTAACCATGCGTCCTTCAACAATATTAGATTCTCCAATAAAATCAGCTACAAATCGATTCACTGGTTCGTCATATATATCTGTTGGTGTGCCAAATTGTTGAATTTTCCCATCTTTTAATACAAAAAGAAAGTCACTTAATGCTAACGCTTCTTCTTGATCATGTGTTACAAATATAAATGTAATACCTAATCTAGATTGCAATTCTCGTAATTCATATTGCATTTCAGTACGCAATTTCAAATCTAATGCGGATAAAGATTCATCTAACAATAATATTTCTGGTTCATTTACGATAGCACGTGCAATTGCAACACGTTGCTTTTGTCCGCCACTCATTTCATTAATATTTCTTTTTTCATAACCTGAAAGTTTTACTAATTTTAATGCCTCAGTTACTTTTTGATCAATTTCGGTTTTTGATAATTTTTTTAATTTCAAACCAAAAGCGATATTATCATATACGTTTAAGTGTGGAAATAATGCATAATCTTGAAAGACTGTATTCACTTTACGTTTATTTGGTGGTAAATTACCAATTGGTTTGTTTTGATAAATCACTTCACCACTGTCAGGATATTCAAACCCTGCAATTAATTTTAAAATTGTTGTTTTACCACAACCTGAAGGACCTAATAATGTATAAAAGTATCCTGATTCAATATCAATATCTATGTCATCTAAGATATTAAGATCATCATAGCTTTTACTAACTGATTTTAATGATAATAACGGTTCCAAATAAGATCCCCCCTATAAATATGAAGCTGTCGCTACAATAAGTATTCGTGTTTCATTGTTTGATTCGTTTGACAAACGATGATTATCTCGTGCTTTAAAATACAAAACGTCTTCTTCTTGTGCTTGATATATCTCTTTGCCTAAATTAAGTGTTATCTGACCTGACATACAATAAATAAACGTATCAGACTCTGATGGATTAAAATTTTTATATGATGCTCCAGGCTTTAAAGTTAATATTAATGGCTCCATATCATATTCATTTGACTTTGAAACTAACCAATTTAATATATAACCTTCATCATACTCATCATAAATAACTTGTTCTTCCTTCTTGTATAATACTTTTTCATTTTCACTGTCTTTAAAAAATTCACTTGGCGTCGTTCCTAACACCTCTATAATATTTAAGAAAGTTTCCATACTTGGTGAGGCATGTTCACTTTCTATTTGTGAAATGTAGCCTTTCGATAAGTCTGTACGTTCAGCAAGTTCTTCTTGCGTTAAATTTTTAATTCTTCTAAGATTTTTAATTTTATTACCTATGTTCATTTATTTTTCCACCTAAAAAAGCTATATTAAGTTTACTTTTATCAAACATTTTGTTTAACACTTGATAAAGGTATCAAAATATAGCTTTATTAGCAATAGTTTTAAAGAAAAAATCCTATTAAATTGTGTTAATTTCGAACGAATTATTTTTTAGCTGTTACTCTTTGTTCTTCAGAGTGAGTTTTTACATCTTGAACTGCTTTGTAACTATTATAGCCACTACTTTTTTCGAAAGTATTAAAAATTTGTTTTTCCTCTGCTTTAGCAGGCACAATTTCTTTAAATCTTTTATATGCACCCATAAAGTCGCCTGCCGTCACGCCGGATTCATAATACTTCTCTACATGATTAAAGAAATTTATCACTGAAATCATCTCTTCATTACTCCAGTCTAAATCAATTGGATACTCATATTCCATTGTTGAACCCTCCATTTCAATTCTTTTGTTAGCATCGCTAGTATAACATGCATGTCACATGTTAACGATATCTCAAATCAATTTCCTTACATTACTTTACCTAAAACAAAAAAGCCGTAGCATATGCTACAGCTTTTAATGACTGAATCTTTATAGATAATCAGTTATTACATTGTATGGATTGGGTATCCGATAGCTTTTTCTGCTGCTTCCATAGTCATCTCACCTAATGTTGGATGTGCATGGATTGTTAATGCGATATCTTCAGCATTCATACCAGCTTCAATTGCTAAACCTAATTCAGAGATAATATCTGATGCACCAGTACCAACTACTTGAGCACCGATTAAAGTATCATCTTCTTTAAGTGTAATAAGTTTAACAAATCCGTTAGTATCATCTAATGATAATGCACGACCATTTGCTGCATATGGGAATTTAGAAGCTTTAATTGCTAAACCTTCTTCTTTAGCTTGCGCTTCTGAATAACCAACTGTAGCTAATTCTGGTTCAGTAAAGCATACTGCTGGCATACCAATGTAATCAACTTCAGCAGCTTGACCATCAATTGCTTCAGCAGCAACTTTAGCTTCATAGCTAGCTTTGTGAGCAAGTGGTAAACCTGGAACGATATCACCAATTGCATAGATATTGCTGATAGACGTACGGCTTTGTTTATCAACTTCTAATAATCCACGGTCAGCGAATTTAACACCTAATTCTTCTAGGCCTAATTCGTCTGTGTTTGGACGACGACCTACAGTTACTAATACATAATCAGCTTCGATTGTTTTCTCTTCGCCTTTAGCTTCATAAGTAACTTTAACTCCGTTATCTGTTTCTTCAGCTGATTTAGCCATAGCTTCAGTAACGATTTCAACACCTTTTTCTTTCATACCTTTTTTAACAGGTTGTGTCATTTGTTTTTCGAAGCCACCTAAGATATCTTTAGCACCTTCAAGGATGGTTACTTCTGAACCAAAGTTAGCAAATGCTGTACCTAATTCTGATCCAATGTATCCTCCACCAACTACAACTAATTTACCTGGTACTTCTTGTAAGTTTAAAGCACCTGTTGAGTCGATAACACGTTTACCGAATTTGAAATTAGGAATTTCAATTGGTCTTGAACCTGTTGCAATGATTGCATTTTTAAAGTTGTATGTTTGTGCGCTCTTTTCGTCCATAACACGTAAGCTATTGTTATCTACGAAATATGCTTCACCTTTAACGATGTTAACTTTGTTACCTTTAAGTAAGCCTTCAACACCACCAGTTAATTTATTAACAACTGATGATTTGAATTCTTGAACTTTTTGGAAGTTTAAAGAAACACTTTCAGCAATAACACCTAAGTTTTCAGAATGTTGTGCTTCAACAAAACGGTGAGAAGCATGTAGTAATGCTTTTGAAGGAATACATCCTACGTTTAAGCAAACACCACCAAGATTACCTTTCTCAACGATTGTTACTTTTTGTCCTAATTGAGCTGCACGAATTGCTGCAACGTATCCACCAGGACCTGCTCCGATTACTATAGTATCTGTTTCAATTGGGAAATCTCCAACTACCATGTTTTACCCCTCCATTAATAATAATTCTGGATTATTTAATAAACGTTTAATGTGATTCATTGCATTTTGGCCAGTTGCACCATCAATTTGTCTGTGGTCAAAGCTTAATGATAATGCTAATACTGGTGCTGCAACAATTTCTCCATCTTTAACGATAGGTTTTTGAGCAATACGGCCAATTCCTAAGATTGCTACTTCTGGGTGATTGATAACTGGAGTGAACCATTGTCCACCAGCTGAACCGATATTACTGATTGTGCATGTTGCACCTTTCATTTCATCGGCTGTTAATTTACCATCACGTGCTTTAACAGCTAATTCATTAATTTCATCTGAAATTTGGAAAATAGACTTACGATCAGCATGTTTCACTACAGGTACTAATAAACCTCTATCAGTGTCCGCCGCAATACCGATATTCCAATAATGTTTATGCACAATTTCACCAGCTTCTTCATTGAATGAAGTGTTAAGTGCTGGGTATTTTTTCAATGCAGAAACAAGTGCTTTAACAACATAAGGTAAGAATGTTAACTTAGTACCTTGTTCAGCTGCGATTTCTTTAAATTTCTTACGGTGATCCCATAATGCTTGAACATCAATTTCATCCATTAATGTTACATGAGGTGCAGTATGCTTAGAGTTAACCATTGCTTTCGCAATTGCTCTACGCATAGCAGGGATTTTTTCAGTTGTTTCTGGGAAGTCGCCTTCTAATGATACTGCTGCAGGTGCTGCAGGAGTTTCAGCAACTTCTTCACTTGTAGCTGAAGCAGCTGATTCATTTGAAGCTGTTGGTGCACCACCATTTAAGTATGCATCTACATCTTCTTTTGTAATACGACCATTTTTACCAGATCCAGAAACTGCTTTAATGTTAACACCTTTTTCACGTGCGTATTTACGTACTGAAGGCATTGCTTTAACAGTTCTGTTTTCATCTACTTCTTCAGTTTGAGTAGCTACAGGTGCTTGCTCTGCTGGCGCTTCCTCTTTCGCAGGTTCTTCTTTAGATGATGAATCATCATCATGACCTTTAAATTGCATATCTTCTGCATCAGGTGCATCGATTTTAACAATAACGTCACCAACTACAGCTACTGTACCTTCTTCTACCATAACTTCTTCTACAGTACCAGATACTGGTGATGGGATTTCTACTACTGATTTATCGTTTTGTACCTCAGCTAAAACATCGTCTTCTTCAATAGTATCTCCAGCTTTAACAAACCATTTTACAATTTCACCTTCGTGGATACCTTCCCCGATATCGGGTAATCTAAATTCAAATGCCACGTTTTTGCCCTCCTAAGATTTCGTAAATTAAACATTTCATTTTAATCAATGAGACTAAAATACGCTAACTTCGTTAACTTTTAAAATGTATTAAAATTCTAAAGTTTCTTTTGCTTTTTCGATGATGTCATTTTTGTTTGGTAACCAAACATTTTCAGCTTGAGTGAATGGATAAATTGTATCTGCTGCTGCAACTCTTCCAATAGGTGCTTCTAATGAAAGGATTGCACGTTCACTTAATTCAGCTACAACTGCTGCACCAACACCAGCTTGACGTTGTGCTTCTTGAACTACAACTGCACGACCAGTTTTTTCAACTGAAGCTACAATTGTGTCAACATCGATTGGTTGAACAGTACGTAAGTCAATTACTTCAACAGAATAACCATCTTTTTCAAGTTCTTCTGCAGCTTTCATTGATTCTTGAACCATTGCACCGTATGTGATGATTGAAATGTCATTACCTTCTTTTTTCACATTAGCCTTACCAATGTCAATTGTATATTCTTCTTCAGGTACTTCTTCACGGAATGAACGATACAATTTCATATGCTCTAAGTATACGACTGGGTCATTACTTCTAATAGAAGAAATTAATAAACCTTTCGCATCGTATGGGCCTGAAGGAATAACAACCTTTAGACCTGGAGATTGAGCTAAAATACCTTCTAAGTTATCTGCGTGTAATTCTGGTGTGTGTACGCCACCACCAAATGGGCTACGAATTGTTACAGGTGCAGTTTTAGTACCGCCTGAACGGAAACGAGTACGTGCAATTTGTCCAGCAATCGCATCAAATACTTCGAATACGAAACCTAAGAATTGTACTTCCATAACCGGACGGAATCCTTCAACTGCAAGACCCATCGCTAAACCACCAATACCTGATTCAGCTAAAGGTGTATCGAATACTCTATCTTCACCAAATTCTTTTTGTAGTCCTTCAGTAACACGGAAAACACCGCCGTTAACACCAACGTCTTCACCAAAAATTAAAACATCTTGGTCATTTTTAAGTTCAGTTTTAAGCGCATCATTAATCGCTTGAACCATTGTCATTTGTGCCATGGCTTACTTCGACTCCTTCTCTTTGTAAATTTCATATTGTTCTGCTAAGTTTTGAGGCATATCTTCATACATAATTTCCATTAGAGAAGTAACAGTTTGTTTTTCAGTGTTATCAGCCTCTTTAATTGCTGCTTTAATATCAGCTTTTGCACGTTCAATAACTTCATTTTCTTTGTCTTCATTCCATAAACCTTTGTTTTCAAGGAATTTACGGAAACGTACTAATGGGTCTTTTTTCTCCCATTCAGCATCTTCGTCTGAAGTTCTGTAACGAGTTGGATCGTCACCAGCCATTGTATGAGGACCATAACGATATGTCATAGTTTCAATTAATGTTGGACCTTCACCTGCAACTGCGCGGTCACGTGCTTCTTTAGTTGCTTGATATACAGCTAACGCATCCATACCATCAACTTGGATACCAGGAATACCTACAGCAATTGCTTTTTGAGCTAATGTTTCAGCAGCAGTTTGCTTGCTTCTTGGTGTTGAAATTGCATAGTTATTGTTTTGAATAACGAAAATTGCAGGTGCTTTATAAGCTGCTGCAAAGTTAATACCTTCGTAGAAATCACCTTGTGAAGAACCACCGTCACCAGTGTAAGTGATTGCAACTGCATTTTTACCACGTTTTTTAAGTGCAAATGCAACACCAGCAGCTTGAATGTATTGTGCACCGATAATAATTTGTGGGCTCAATGCATTAACGCCTTCAGGGAATTGATTTCCTTTGAAGTGACCTCTTGAGAATAAGAAAGCTTCAGTTAATGGTAAACCATGCCAAATAATTTGAGGAACATCTCTGTATCCCGGTAAAATGTAATCTTCTTTTTCTAAAGCGTATTGTGACGCTAATTGTGATGCTTCTTGACCAGCAGTTGGTGCATAGAAACCTAAACGTCCTTGTCTGTTTAATGAGATAGAACGTTGATCAAGGATACGAGTCCATACCATTCTTTCCATTAATTCTACTAATTGTTCATCCGTAAGATCAGGTACTAAGTCTTCATTTACGACGTTACCATTCTCATCCAAAATTTGAACCATTTCAAATTTCGATTGAGTATCATTTAAAACTTTTACTGCATCGAATTGGGCTTGTAACTTAGGAGCCATTCAATTCACCATACCTTTCCCATAATTGTATAGAAATTCATTTTATCCTTACTAATTGTACCACAAATAAATGGGACTGTTAAACCATTTGAAAAAGTTCTGTTTTAATAAAGAAAGATACAGATAATAGGAACTGTATTAGTTGTTTCCTACCATCTGTATTATATTAATTATTTAAATTGATCAACGTCTTGCTTTTCTTTACCAACCTTATTTAGTACTTTCGTATACTTATCTGATACTTCTTTTAACTTTTTATAGTTCTGTTCTATTGCTTTTGATTTTTCGTTAACACCTTGTTGTGTCGCGTCATTTTGATTTAAATATTTAAATAATGTTTTCTCTGAGTTTACAGCCTTTTTATATGCTTTCGCGTATTCACCATGCAATTTGTATTTTTCTTTTAATACATCATCTAATTGTTTTACTTCTTTACGTTTAACATCATTATCAATGTTATCAACGTGACTTTTTGCTTTCTTAAAGTCTTGTTCAGACTTCTTAATTGCGTCTTCTTCTTTTTCAAATTCCTTTAGACGATCATCGGCATTTTTAATTAAATCTTTTACTGCTTTACCGCGAACTGCTGTATCTTTACTATTGACATCTTCAGTTAATTTTTTCTTTTTCTCATCTAATTCAGCAATTTTCTTACCAACAGTTTTAATTGGTTCTTCATCGTCTTTAATTTTATCCACTTGCTTTAAATATGCTTTAATTTCTTTTTTATCCGTAGTACATCCTGCAAGCAAGACACTAGATGCTAATACTACTGCGATTGTTTTTCCAAATTTCATTACTTGTACCTCCACTTGCTATTTAAATTAAATGATAAATAAAATCTGCTTGGAAATCAATTTTAAACAATTACATTACACATCTTCATTACTAAGTATATCTGTTGACAGTTACGTCATTTATAATATAATTTTTAAAGTCAAGATGATAAATAAATTTCTAAAGTATCATTGCTTGGAACCAACACTTTAATCATTTTTTAAGCAATTAGCATATCTGAAAATTTACATATACTATCTAAAATAAACATTGGCAGTAGTTGGTTAACTTTGTAGATATTTACACATAAAAATGTATGAGTATCTTAACAACCTTTTTACTGTCATTCAACTAAAACAAATTAAAATAAGGAAGGTGCAATATATGTTAACAATGAAAGACATCATTAGAGATGGTCATCCAACTTTGCGTCAAAAAGCAGCTGAGTTAGAATTACCATTAACTAAAGAAGAAAAAGAAACATTAATCGCCATGAGAGAGTTTTTAGTAAATAGTCAAGATGAGGAAATCGCGAAACGATATGGTTTACGTTCAGGCGTTGGTTTGGCTGCACCTCAAATTAATATTTCTAAACGTATGATTGCTGTTTTAATACCAGATGATGGCAGTGGCAAATCTTATGACTATATGCTTGTGAACCCAAAAATTGTAAGTCATAGCGTTCAAGAAGCTTATTTACCAACTGGTGAAGGTTGCCTTAGTGTCGATGATAATGTTGCTGGTCTAGTTCACCGTCATAATAGAATTACAATTAAAGCCAAAGACATCGAAGGTAATGATATACAATTACGACTAAAAGGATATCCAGCAATTGTTTTCCAACATGAAATTGACCATTTAAATGGTGTAATGTTCTATGATCACATTGACAAAAATCACCCATTACAACCACATACAGATGCTGTAGAAGTTTAAAGCACATTTTTACTAATTATCAAAGCTTAGGATAAATATGATGTCCTAAGCTTTTTCTTGTACAACTTTTTCGAATAAACAACAGTTAAATATATTCACCTTTCTACCAAACTTTTTATCCCCTCATTTAAATTTTACCGTTTCATATAAAATCCTTTAATTCTTTCTTAACATTAATTTATAATCTCTACATTTATTTTAATAAATAGAACTGCACATTTATTCGAAATACTTCGATTTCTAGTGAGATAAACTGCTTTATTTATTATCATTCATCATGTAAAATAAGATTTAACTGAAATTTTAGTGTTATTTCACTAATTTTTTAAAATGAACGACATGATGAACCTAGTTATTAACCAAATCGTTATTAAGTTAAATTATAGAGATGATTGGAATGAATTTATCGATATATACTCCAATACGATTTTACTAGGGTTAACAATAAATTAAACAAACATTCTTAGGAGGAATTTTTAACATGGCAGTATTTAAAGTTTTTTATCAACATAACAGAGACGAGGTAATTGTGCGTGAAAATACACAATCACTTTATGTTGAAGCTCAAACAGAAGAACAAGTACGTCGTTACTTGAAAGATCGTAATTTTAATATCGAATTTATCACTAAATTAGAGGGCGCACATTTAGATTACGAAAAAGAAAACTCAGAACACTTTAATGTGGAGATTGCTAAATAATGAAACAATTACATCCAAATGAAGTAGGTGTATATGCACTTGGAGGTCTAGGTGAAATCGGTAAAAATACTTATGCAGTTGAGTATAAAGACGAAATTGTCATTATCGATGCAGGTATCAAATTCCCTGATGATAACTTATTAGGGATTGATTATGTTATACCTGACTACACATATCTAGTTCAAAACCAAGATAAAATTGTTGGCCTATTTATAACACATGGTCACGAAGACCATATAGGCGGTGTGCCCTTCCTATTAAAACAACTTAATATACCTATTTATGGTGGTCCTTTAGCATTAGGTTTAATCCGTAATAAACTTGAAGAACATCATTTATTACGTACTGCTAAACTAAATGAAATCAATGAGGACAGTGTGATTAAATCTAAGCACTTTACGATTTCTTTCTACTTAACTACGCATAGTATTCCTGAAACTTATGGCGTCATCGTAGATACACCTGAAGGAAAAGTAGTTCATACCGGTGACTTTAAATTTGATTTTACACCTGTAGGCAAACCAGCAAACATTGCTAAAATGGCTCAATTAGGCGAAGAAGGCGTTCTATGTTTACTTTCAGACTCAACAAATTCACTTGTGCCTGATTTTACTTTAAGCGAACGTGAAGTTGGTCAAAACGTAGATAAGATCTTCCGTAATTGTAAAGGTCGTATTATATTTGCTACCTTCGCTTCTAATATTTACCGAGTTCAACAAGCAGTTGAAGCTGCTATCAAAAATAACCGTAAAATTGTTACGTTCGGTCGTTCGATGGAAAACAATATTAAAATCGGTATGGAACTTGGTTATATTAAAGCACCACCTGAAACATTTATTGAACCTAATAAAATTAATACCGTACCGAAGCATGAGTTATTGATACTATGTACTGGTTCACAAGGTGAACCAATGGCAGCATTATCTAGAATTGCTAATGGTACTCATAAGCAAATTAAAATTATACCTGAAGATACCGTTGTATTTAGTTCATCACCTATCCCAGGTAATACAAAAAGTATTAACAGAACTATTAATTCCTTGTATAAAGCTGGTGCAGATGTTATCCATAGCAAGATTTCTAACATCCATACTTCAGGGCATGGTTCTCAAGGTGATCAACAATTAATGCTTCGATTAATCAAGCCGAAATATTTCTTACCTATTCATGGTGAATACCGTATGTTAAAAGCACATGGTGAGACTGGTGTTGAATGCGGCGTTGAAGAAGATAATGTCTTCATCTTTGATATTGGAGATGTCTTAGCTTTAACACACGATTCAGCACGTAAAGCTGGTCGCATTCCATCTGGTAATGTACTTGTTGATGGTAGTGGTATCGGTGATATCGGTAATGTTGTAATAAGAGACCGTAAGCTATTATCTGAAGAAGGTTTAGTTATCGTTGTTGTTAGTATTGATTTTAATACAAATAAATTACTTTCTGGTCCAGACATTATTTCTCGAGGATTTGTATATATGAGGGAATCAGGTCAATTAATTTATGATGCACAACGCAAAATCAAAACTGATGTTATTAGTAAGTTAAATCAAAATAAAGATATTCAATGGCATCAGATTAAATCTTCTATCATTGAAACATTACAACCTTATTTATTTGAAAAAACAGCTAGAAAACCAATGATTTTACCAGTCATTATGAAGGTAAACGAACAAAAAGAATCAAACAATAAATAATCAAAAAGCTACTAACTTTGAAGTGAAGTTTTAATTAAACTCACCACCCATTGTTAGTAGCTTTTTCTTTATATATGATGAGCTTGAGACATAAATCAATGTTCAATGCTCTACAAAGTTATATTGGCAGTAGTTGACTGAACGAAAATGCGCTTGTAACAAGCTTTTTTCAATTCTAGTCAGGGGCCCCAACATAGAGAATTTCGAAAAGAAATTCTACAGGCAATGCGAGTTGGGGTGTGGGCCCCAACAAAGAGAAATTGGATTCCCAATTTCTACAGACAATGTAAGTTGGGGTGGGACGACGAAATAAATTTTGAGAAAATATCATTTCTGTCCCACTCCCGATTATCTCGTCGCAATATTTTTTTCAAAGCGATTTAAATCATTATCATGTCCAATCATGATTAAAATATCACC